>CAWISY010000253.1:0-31677 GCA_963838455.1 Bryobacterales bacterium | reverse complement strand
ACTCGGAATCCCCGGCCAGCAACTCGGGGTGGTACCGGATTGAAGGGAACACCATCGAGGTTCATCCGGGCCCCGGCGATTATATTCAGGACGCTGCGGCGATCGAGACTCGTGCGGGGCACATCGCCCGGATCGTCTCCTTGAAGGACCATTCCAGTCTCGTGCAACTGCCGCTGGAGCCTGAGGTCATCACGAATTTATTTGACCGCACCCGCCAGAAGCAGCTCATGGTTCATTTCGGGGACATCCCCAAAGTATTGGTGAGCGCCGTTCTTTCGGCGGAGGACAAACGCTTCTTTCATCACTGGGGGTTCGATCCTATCGGTATTCTTCGCGCGATGTGGGTGGACCTGAAAGACCGGCGCAGATCCCAGGGCGCCTCCACGCTCACTGAGCAACTGGCGCGCACTCTTTGGCTGGGAACCGAGCGCGGCTGGAGCCGCAAGATCCCCGAGAGTCTGATTACTCTACATCTGGAGCACACGCTCACCAAACAGCAGATCTTCGAGGATTACGCCAACAGCATCTATCTGGGTAACGTGGGAAGCTTCGGCATCCACGGGTTCGCCGAGGCCAGCCGCGTTTATCTGGGTAAGGATCTGGCCGGCGTGACGCTCGCCGATGCGGCGCTGCTGGCCGGGATGATTCAAGCTCCCTACAGCCGCAATCCATTCCGCTACCCGGACCGCGCCAGGGCCAGGCGCAACGCCATCCTCAAGGCCATGCGCGCCAACCGGTACATCACGGCGCGCGACTATCAGGAGGCGGCCGCATCGCAGCTTGCCGTGACGCGCCAGGAAGGAGAGTCGGCCGACGCTCCTTACTTTGTCGATCTGGTAGATGAAACTCTGCAAAGCCGTTTCCAGGATCTCGATTTCCAGAGCACTTCGTTTCGTGTCTATACGACCCTGGACATGGACCTCCAGAGAGATGCGGTGGAAGCGGTGCGGCTCGGGATTCAGGAGACCGACCAACAGTGGAAGCGCCGGACCATGCAATCTGGCGGCGCGCAATATGGCACCGCTCAGATGCCTCGGGCACAGGTCGCCCTGGTGGCGCTGGACGCGCAAACCGGCGAGGTGAAGGCGCTGGTCGGCGGACGGAATTATGGACTGAGCCAGCTTGACCACGCCACCGCGAAGCGACAGCCGGGATCCTCCTTCAAGCCATTCGTGTACGCCGCGGCGCTAGGCTCGGCGTTCACCGGAAACGGTCCTCCCTGGACGGCTGCAAGCATCGTAAGCGATGAACCGGCCACATTCTATTTCCACGGCAAGTCTTACGATCCTTCGGATCACGATCAGAATTATGCGGGCCCAGTCACTTTGCGGTTCGCTCTGGCGCATTCCCTCAACGTTCCCGCGGTGGAACTCGCCGAGGCGATCGGCTACGATCAGGTGGCGCGAGTGGCGCGGGCGGCCGGACTCGGCGCCAACATCCAGGCGACTCCGTCGATCGCTCTCGGATCGTACGAAGTGACTCCGCTGGAACTGGCGGGCGCCTACACCATCTTCGTGAACTCCGGGAATCGCCTGAAGACCGGGTACATCCGGTCCATTCGCGACCAGCATTCCCACTCGATTTTCGAATGGCAGCCGGAGCGCAAACCGGCCATCGATGCTCGCGTGGCCTACGTGATGGAGAACATGATGGAAGAAGTGCTGCGCTCCGGAACCGGCGCAGGCGTGCGGTCCAGGGGATTCTATCTGCCCGCCGCCGGCAAGACTGGCACGTCGCACGACGGCTGGTTCGCCGGCTTTACCGCGAAACTGATCTGCGTGGTTTGGGTCGGCTTCGACGATAATCGCGACATCAAGCTCGAGGGAGCCCGCAGCGCGCTGCCCATCTGGGCCGAGTTTATGAAGCGCGCCCACCAGCACGCCGCGTACAAGAACGTACACGAGTTTCCGGCGCCGGCCGGCATCGTGACCGTCCCAATCGACCAGGACACGGGCGAGCTGGCAACGCCCAACTGTCCTCACGTCCGGGACGAAGTGTTCATCGAAGGAACCGAACCTGTTGTGGCCTGCCATCTGCACCACGGCCGGCGGGACCCGGTCGCGCAGCAGTCACCGCCCGGACACGCCATTCCGGTTGCGCTTGATAACAGATGAGGTGCGTGCTCGCACTGCTTGTGGGGTGCGCCTTGCCCTCCAGTCTTGTGTACGCTGAAAAAGCCATCTCCATTTTCGACTACATTCGGCAGACCTGGACGGATTTCACGCGGTCGCATCGAAATCTTGCGGCGGCAGCGGTCGATCCCAAGTTTCCCGCTCCCGCCGGCGGCCGCTGGCCTGTCTATGTGGCCAGCTCCGAAAATCTTTCCAACGTGCAGGCTCAACTGCGCGCTGAAATGTCTGCAACGGATTTTTCTAAAATCGATGTTCGCCCGCTGCCGCGGGATCTTCAGCAGATTCCCGAACCAGGTTTGCTGTATCTGCCGAAGTCCTACGTTGTGCCCGGCGGCCGTTTCAACGAAATGTACGGCTGGGACAGTTTCTTCATCCAGATGGGTTTGCTGAGGGATGGCCAGATCGAGCTGGCGAAGGATATGGCGGACGATGCCCTGTATGAAGTCCGCGAATACGGGAAGGTGTTGAACGCCAACCGCACTTATTACCTGACTCGTTCGCAACCGCCCTTCCTGACGGAAATGGTTCTGGCGGTCTACGACAGGACCAAGGACCGTGCGTGGCTGGAACAAGCCTTGCCGGCAATTGAGACATATTACCGGTACTGGACCACGGAACCGCACCTGACGCCGGAGACCGGATTGTCACGCTATTACGACTTGGGAGCAGGGCCATCGCCCGAGGTCCTCAGTTCCGAACATGACTCCAGCGGCCGTAATGACTACGATCTGATCAAAGAATATTTCCGGTCACATCGCACCTCCGACTACGATGCCGCTCAATACTACGATGCCGCCAAGGATGAATTGACGCCGCTGTTTTACAAAGGCGACCGTTCCATGCGCGAGTCCGGCTTCGATCCCTCCGGCCGCTTTGGACCCTTCAGCGTGGATATCATTCATTACGATCCCGTATGCCTGAATACGCTTCTCTATTTAATGGAAGTGCAGATAGCCGGAATCATGAGCACGCTCAGTCGGGATAATGAGCCGGGCCGGAAAGGTGAGGAAGCAGTGTGGCCGCAGCGGGCGGAACGGCGGGCTGCACGAATCAATCAGCTCATGTGGGATCAAAGCGACGGTTTCTACTTCGATTACGACTTTGTCCACTCGCGCGTACGCCGCTACCCGTTTCTCACAACCTTTTATCCTTTATGGGCCGGAATCGCAAGCGCGGATCAGGCCGCTCGCCTCGTGCGCAATCTGCACGTGTTCGAACAGCCGGGCGGGCTCCAAACCAGCTCGCGTCGAACCGGCGACCAGTGGGATGCTCCGTTCGGGTGGGCTCCTTTGCAGTGGATCGCAGTGGAGGGGCTTCGCCGCTACGGATACCGGAGCGAGGCCGACCGCGTGGCCGAGAAATTCCTGTCGATGGTGCAGCAGGAGTTCGTCCGCTATCGCAACATCGAGGAGAAATACGATGTGGTGCATCGGCAATCTGACGTGAGTAAAAGCTTGCGTTACGGCTATCGCACCAATGAAGCCGGCTTCGGATGGAGCAACGCCGTTTTCACCGCGTTATTCGACGAACTCCCTTCATCAGGCCAGCAGAGAGTGCTGAAGGCTCACTGAAATGGGCGCGGAGGGCGCGGTTGCGGCGCTGGCTGGGCAGTTTTAGGACACTACCAGACGGTTCGATTCCGCATAACTTGGTGGTATTCTTTTAAAGGCGTGTTGCGACTCAACTTCTTCAACGTCTTCTGTTTGACGCTGGCTTTGACCCTCGCCACCGGGGCGAACGCCGCGCCTCCGCCGCAGGCCGCCAGCTCCGCCGTCGCCGGGCATCGCGCCATGCTGGATCAGTACTGTGTGGTCTGCCACAACGATAAGTTGAAAACGGCCGGCTTGATGCTCGACAAGATGGACCTGAATCATGTCCCGGAGGGCGCGCAGACCTGGGAAAAAGTGATTCTGAAGCTGCGCGGAGGGATGATGCCGCCGCAGGGCCACCGCCGTCCGGACCAGCCTTCTATCGATTCCTTCGTAAACTTTCTGGAGACATCGATCGACAACGCGCCCAAGGCCCGCTCCGATCCGGGCCGCTCTCCGCTGCATCGCCTGAACCGCACCGAATACGGCAACGCCATCCATGACCTGCTGGGGCTGGATCTCAACGTCTCCGATCTCCTGCCGGCCGACGATGAATCCGACGGCTTCGACAACATCGCGGATGTGCTGAAAGTTTCGCCCTCGCTGCTGGAGCAATATCTGTCCGCGTCCACCAAGATTTCCGCCCTCGCGGTGGGAGATCCGGGCATTACACCAGTGAGTCAGGTATATCCGGTTCCTCCCGATCTGGCGCAGGCGGGGCATATCGAAGGCCTGCCTTTGGGAACGCGGGGCGGCATCCTGATTCACTACAACTTTCCGCTGGACGCCGACTACGACTTCAGCGTCGATCTGGTCCAGAATATCGTCGGCTATGTGACCGGCCTGGAGTACGCGCACAAGCTGGAAATCAGCGTTGACGGCAACCGCATTTTTCTGGCTCCAGTGGGCGGCGAGGAAGACAATAAGATGTCGGACGCCAACCTGGGCATCGCCAAGGACACGCTGGATGCGCGCCTGAAGACCCGGGTGCACGTCGCCGCCGGGCCGCATGCGGTGGCAGTCGCGTTCTTGCGCAAGAACTCCTCGGAATCCGACGAGCCCCTGCAGCCTTTCACGCGTGATCTGGATCTGCAGAACATGAACGGCATTCCGCTGATCGATCACGTGACCATCACCGGCCCGTTTGAGGCCAAGGGCCCGGGCGATGCGCCCAGCCGCCGCCGCATCTTTATTTGCACGCCTGCGAAGCCCGCCGATGAGACAGCCTGCGCCAAGCAGATTCTTTCGGGGCTGGCGCGCCGCGCGTATCGAGGCCCGGTTTCAGATAAAGATCTCGAGACTTTGCTCAGCTTTTATCAACAAGGCCGCAATCATGCGAATTTCCAGTACGGAATCGAGAACGCGCTGCGTCTGATTCTGGCCAGCCCCAAGTTCATCTTCCGGGCGCAGCCCGACCCGGCCGGCTCGGCTCCGGGATCGGTCTACCGGGTGAGCGATCTGGAACTGGCCTCGCGCCTGAGCTTCTTCCTGTGGAGCAGCATCCCGGACGACCAGCTTCTGGACCTGGCCACGCAGGGGAAACTGCGGGATCAAACCGTGCTTCAGCAACAGGTGCAGCGCATGCTCAAGGATCCGCGCGCGGAGGCGCTGGTCAAGAACTTCGCCGGCCAGTGGCTGTATCTTCGCAATGTACAGAGCGTCTCGCCGAACCAGGACGACTTTCCCAACTTCGACGACAACCTGCGGCAGGCGATGCGCACGGAGACCGAGCTGTTCTTCGCGAGCATCCTGCGCGAAGACCACAACGTGCTGGATCTGCTGAACGCGGATTACACCTTCGTCAATGACCGGCTGGCCCAGCATTACGGCATCCCGAACATTTACGGCAGCCAGTTCCGCCGCGTCACGCTGACGGATGAGAACCGCTTTGGGCTGCTGGGCCAGGCCAGCATTCTGACGGTGACGTCGCAACCCAACCGCACCTCCCCGGTGCTGCGCGGCAAGTGGATTTTGGAGAACCTGATGGGCACTCCTCCGCCGCCTCCGCCGCCGAACGTGCCGCCGCTCAAGGAAAACGACGAGAGCACCAAAAACGCCCAATCGGTGCGGGCGCTGCTGGAGGCGCATCGCAAGAATCCGCCCTGCTCCACCTGCCACAGCGTGATGGATCCGCTGGGATTCTCGCTCGAGAATTTCGATGCGATCGGCGAGTGGCGCGCGAGAGACTTGAGCGGTCCGGTGGATGCTTCCGGTCAGCTTGCCGACGGCACGCCGGTCGACGGCCCGGTGGCGCTGCGCAATGCGCTGATGAAGCATCCTGAGCAGTTCGTGCGCACGCTCACCAGTAAGCTGATGACCTACGGCCTGGGCCGGGCGCTCGAATATTACGACATGCCCACGGTGCGCGGCATCGAACGCCAGGCTTCGGCCGATAACTACCGCTTCTCGGCCCTGATCCTGGGCATCGTCAACAGCGCCGAGTTTCAGATGAAGAAGGTGCAGCCGCTTTCTAACGCCGCCCTAGCGCAAGCGCATTAGCGCACTTTCAGGATTATTTTCCCGATGTGCTCGCTGGACGCCATGCGCTTGTGCGCGGCCGCGGCGTCCTGGAGCGGGAACACGCTGTCGATCACAGGCTTGATCGTACCCTCCGCGATCAGCGGCCAGATACGTTCTTCCAGATTCCGCGCGATGTCCCCTTTTTTCTCGATACTCTGAGGCCGCAGATGGGAGCCGGTCAGCGTGAGCTGTCGGGCCATGATCACAGAAAGATCCACTTCGGCCTTCTTCGACTCCATGAAGTTGATGTAGACCAGGCGGCCGCGCTGGGCGAGGATGCGGAGGTTTTTGCCCGTGTAGCTGCCGCCCACCATATCCAGAATGACGTCGACGTCCTTCAGTTCCCGCTCGAAGTCCGTGACGCGATAGTTGATCGCGACATCTGCGCCCAACTTGCGGCACGCCTCGCATTTTTCCTCCGAGCCGGCGGTGACGAACACGCGCGAGCCCAGCGCCTTAGCCATCTGAATCGCGGTGATGCCGATGCCGCTCGATCCGCCGTGAACCAGAAATGTTTCGCCAGGCTTGAGCGCGCAGATGTCGAAGACGTTGAACCAGACGGTGAAAAACGTCTCCGGCAGCGATGCCGCTTGGATGAAGTCGAGGCCGCTCGGGATAGGCAGGCATTGCGGAGCAGGGACCACGGCGTACTCCGCGTAGCCTCCGCCCGCGACCAGAGCGCAGACGTTGTCGCCGATCTTCCAGCGCGATGCGCCTTCCCCCACGCCATTTACCAAAGATTCGACCACGCCCGCGACCTCCAAACCTGGAATCGGCGAGCTGCCGGGACGCAGCGCGTAGCGGCCGGCGGCCTGCAACAGATCCGCACGATTGAGGCCCGCCGCGTGGACTTTAATCCGCACTTCGCCGGGGCCGGGCGAGGGGATGGGCGCTTCGGCGATGCGCAGCTCGCCACCAGGTAAAATTTCAACGTGCCGCATGTTTTGATCCCGCACCCAGAAGTTTCGAAGCTCGCGCCGGGTCCCGTGCTTCCCAGCGGTCGAAGTGGATCAGGTTTTCCACGGCGTCGCGCGTCTCCCAGCCCCGCTCCTCCAGCTCCGGCCGTTCGCCGAATTCCGAGACGTAGCCGAGACACAGGTACGCAACGGGAAGGATATGCTCCGGAATGCCCAGCGTCACGCGCAGCTCATCCAGATCCAGAATGCTCACCCATCCTGCGCCGAGGCTCTCCGCCCGAGCCGCCAGCCACAGATTCTGCACCGCGCAGACGGTCGAATAGACCGCGGTCGCCGGAACCGACTGGCGCCCCAGCCCCGCGCCGCGTTGGCGCTGCTGGTCGCAGGTGATGCAGAGATTCACGGGAGCCTCCAGAATCGCCGCCAGCTTCAGGCTGTCGTACAAAGCACGCCGTTCATCGGAGTACGCCGCGGAGGCTTGCGCGTTGGCGCGCTGAAAATTCGCCTGCACCTTGCGCCGAACCTCTACATCGCGGATCACGATGAAGTCCCAGGGCTGCATGAAGCCGACCGAAGGGGCGTGATGCGCGGCATTCAGGACTCGCCCGAGAACCGGGTCAGGGATGGGCGTGGGGAGAAACCGCGAGCGCACGTCGCGCCGCTCCAGAATCGCGCGATAGACGCCGCACTGCTCCTCTGGAGAAAAATCGTGCGGAGAAAAATCGGGCGGGGAAAAATCGGGCAAACTACTTCAGCTCCGCGATCATGCGGTCCAAGCCGCCGGTGTTCAAGGCGCCCCAGCCGTAATCGCTCTGGAGCATTTTGGAGATTTCGTCGCGGCTCTTGCTCTGGCGTGCCATGTCGCGCACGCGAGCCTCCATGGTCACCATGCCGTCGCGGAACTTCTCCAGGTCGGCGCGCTTCATCAGGGCTCCATGGCCGGGAATCACCGTGTCGAAATCCAGCTTCAGGATTCCGTCCAGCGTCTTAGGCCAATCCGCGGCGCTCGCGCCATTGTTGTAATCGAGGATCGGCGCGACCGTGCCGGCTCCGGCGCTGGTGGTGAACAGGTCGCCGGTGTGAACCACGCGCAGAGCGGGGAAATAGATGGCCACATCGCCGTTGGTGTGACCGCGGCCGTTGTAATAGGCGTCCACTTCCTTGCCGCCCAGCACTACCTGCATCTGGTCCGCGAAGGCGAACTGCGGGACGCCCGGCTGCTTCCCCTTCACCATGTTGGCGCGAGCGTTTTTGTGAATGAAAATCTCGACGCCCGTGGCCATCAGCTTGGCGTTGCTGCCGGTGTGGTCGCCATGCTGGTGGGTGTTCATGACGTACTTGACCGGCTTGGCGGTGAGCTTCTTGACGTTGGCCATGATCTCGTCGTAGTTCTGCTCGAACTTATCGTCGACCAGAATCACGCCATCGTCGGTGAGATAAATCGCGACATTGCCGTTGCCGCTTTGTTCCAGCTCATACAGATCGTCCGCGATCTTGTTGAGCTTCATGGGGGCGGGCGCCTGCTTATTCTGTTGCTGCGTGAACGCAGCCCAGGCGCCGGCTAGAACAGCCGCGCCTGCAACAAGACGGATGAGGAGGGTCCGCATACCAGGGGAGCTCTTGCCGCCGGGCCGCTATTCTCTGGACGCCGCGGGCTTCTTCTTCCCTGTGCTCGAGGTCGTCTTCAGCTTGGCCAGTTCCGCCTGCGCCGCCGGTATGTTGTCGTTGACCGGATACATGTGAATGAAATCGCTGAATGCCTGGATCGCTTCGGTCCTGTGCCCGGGCCACAGCGAGTACGCCAGAGCTTTCTGGTACAGCGCGTTCTGGCTCTGGTTGTTACCGGGATAGTTGTCGATTACGCTCTGGAACGCCTGCGTGGCGCTGTCGTAATCCTTGCCGCGCTTGTACACCATGCCCATCAGGTACCCGGCTGTAGGCGCCCAGGAATCGGTCGGGAAGTACTTGACGTAGTTGGCCAGCTCCGTCACCGCCAGGTCGTCTCGCTTGGCGTAGTAATCGTTGCTCGCGTCCTCCTGCAACCCCTGCTTCGAGATACCGGGCGGGACACCACTGGCCGGAGCCGCCGTCGCCCCCGGCGCAATCGAAGTTGCATCCGGAACGATCCCGGCAGGCGGAGGCGGAGGAGGCGCCTGCTTCAGGGCACTGACCTGGTCGGTGAGGTCGCTGAGCTTCTTGTCAATTTTTGTCAGACGATCGCTGAAGGCGCCGATGGTGGCGTTGAGCTGATCCATGCTGGTGGAAAGCGCGTCCATGCGCGAGCCCAGGGGCGCCACGGCTCCGCTGATCTTGGTCTGTTGATCGGCCAAGTTGGTGGTCAAGGCCGCCTTGAGCGCGGAGACATCCTGAGAGGCCTGCGTGGCTGCCGTGGCCGCCTGCTGGATCAAGCTGTGCAGCGCCTCGATCTTATCGGCTTGCACGCCTTGCGCCTTTTGCACATCGCGCACGCGTTCATCCATGGCCGCGATGTCGCGCTGGATCTCCGCCAGGGCATCGTCTCTTTTATCGGCAAATGCGGGACTGGCGAGCGGCGCCAGCAGCACCAGACACAGAGCATATCGCATCAGTGGTGACCTCCTACACTTATCTTATAGCCGTTCCCTCGCGGTCACGGTCTCGACAGCGGCCGCGGCGGCCTACTGCGCCGGCGCCAAGTGCGCACGCCGGTTGCGTTGATAACAATCTTCAGACGCCTCGGTGCAGACCGGGCGTTCTTTTCCATAACTGATGACGCGGATGCGATTGTCGGGCAACCCCAGGCTCACCAGGAAATCCTTCGCCGAAGTAGCGCGCCGGTCGCCCAAGCCGAGGTTGTATTCGGCGGAGCCGCGCTCATCGGCGTGCCCCTCAATCACTACGCTGAAGGCGGGATCGGCCGAGAAGATGCTCCGCAGCAGGTCCGCGTCGCGCATCAGCGACTGCCGCGCGTCATCGCGAATGGAGCTGCTGTCATAGTCGAAGTAGGCGTCCTGAGCCTCTCGGCTCAGCCTTTCCGCTCCGGAGATCCGCACCGGAGCAGGCGGCGGCGGAGGCGGCGGCGCGGGCGAGCTCACGTTGACCGTGACCGATCGCGAATCCATTCCAGCGGCGCTGCGGGCGGTCAGCGTATAGGTGATGGTATTGGCGGGGAACACCTGGCGCGTTCCGTTGGCTGCCACCGTGCCCAGCCCTTGATCGATGGAAATATCGGTAGCGTTGGCCACGGACCAGCTCAGCGTGGCGGGCTGGCCGCGGTCGATGGTCTGAGGCTCGACCGTGAAGCTGTTGATGCGCGCGGCTTGAGGCTTGGGAGGCGGCGGAGGAGGTGGAGGCGCAGGCGCCGTGGTGGCTAGGGGCGGGGCCGGGGCCGGCGTAACCGGAGCTTTCTTCTTGCACCCCGTGGCGATCATCAGCAGTACTGCGCAAAACACAACCGAACTCTGCGTTCGTTTGTTAATTCGCATTCGGTATTCGGCCTCCTCGCGCCGACATACTACAACTAGAACCTAGTTTATCCCTTTCGTCCATACCGGTTGAAAGTTATTTCCTTTGGTGGTCAACTGTTCGACGTGTTGTCCATTGGCGAGCATGGTGAAGATCTGCGACGATTTTCCCCTCTTGGATGCAAACGCCAGGTGCAGCCCGTCCGGCGCCCAGGTGGGGTTTTCGTTGTCGCCGGTATCGTGCGTTAGCTGATCCCATTGGCCGGTGACGATGTTCATGATGAAGATGTTGAACTGGCCGTAGGTGAAGCCGCGGGTCCAGGAGAAGGCGACCCACTGCCCGTTGGGCGACCAGCAGGGGTTGGAGACGTCGCCGGTGCCGTCTGTCAGCATGTGCGCGTCGCTGCCGTCGATATTCATCTTCCACAACTGCGGATGGCCGGTGCGGTCGGAGATGAACAGCAGGTCGGTGCCGGTTTTCGGATTCACCTTGGGCTCGACCTCAATTGCGGTAGCGTGCGAGATCGGCGTGATGTCGCCGCCCTGCAGATTGGTCATGTAGATCTTCTCGTCTTTGTCGTTTCCGATTTTGGTGGCCAGCAGCAAGTGCTTTCCGTCGGGCGTGAACTCCGGCATCGCCACGATCGAGGACTTCGGAGAATAAAAGGTCAGCTTACGGTCCGGATCCACGGAATGGATCATGATGATGGGATTGCTGTCCGTCATGTACCCGCCGACACGGGTCTGGGGATAGCTGGTGAAGGCGAACATTTTTCCGTCGGGCGAGACGGCGGGAGTGGACGACAGGCTCCCATAAAAAGTGAGCTGGCGCTGGTTGGAGCCGTCGTAATCCATCACATAAATTTCTTTGACGCTGACCCGCGTTCCGTCCTTAAGAATCTGTACGGGAGCGGAGCGGTCGGAGACGAAGAAGATTTTGCTTCCGGCCAGGCTGACGCCGCCGAACTGCGCCAGGATGTCCGCGGCGTAGCGGTGCGCGACGTCCCTGGCTCCGTTCTCATCCAGCGTTCCGAGGTAGCTCTTGGCGAACAGGCTGGCCTGCGAGGGGGTGGGCTGGTTGAGAGTGTAGAGATTGCCCAGCAGCCGGAACTGCCCGTCCTGCGCTGCCGCGTAGCCGAAAGCCAGATCGTTGGCTTGCACCGGAGGGCCGGACCAGTCCGTGAGTTTGGCCGTTCCGGCGGGTGGGACGAAGTCCTCGGGCCGCTGCGGAACGTTCAATGGGTACAGGCTCTTGCCCACCAGCTTAACTACGCCGCTGCTGTCCAGCTCATTCCACAGCGTGTCGTTGAAAACCTGCATGAACTTCTGCGCGTCGGGGGTGGCGCGAAAGTCAGGCACTGCCAGCTTCAGTTGATTTCCGCCGGAGATCACGCCGTTGAAGTTCGCGTTCTGCGCGGTCATCACCAGCGCGCCAGCCGCCAGCAGCGAAAGGAGGAGCACCAAGAGTAATTTAGGTTTCATCGTTTCAACTCAAACCAGAATTCTACGGTAGCTTGATTGTGAGGAAAGTCCGGAGGCAGCGACGGAAGAGGACTGGAATCCAGGACCGCCCGCTGCACTGAGGCGTCCAGCGGCTGGATGTTGCTGCCCTGAATGAGATGCAGGTTGTGAATGGTGCCGTCTCGGTACAAATCGAACGTCGCGATGATGGTCGGCGCAGTGCGAATGCTGGGATCGACCGATTCGGTGTGCCAGTGCGAGGCCACAATTTGTTGGATCTGCGCACCATAACTCGAGAAGTTTTCGCCCAAAGTGGTGTGGACGCCCGGGGAGATGTTGCCGGAGCCGCTGACGGCGAACGACGCGCTCGAAAGCGCGGGAGCGGTTTTGCTGGGTATCTTATACGGATCGAGTTGCTTGAACTTGCGCAGCGAGCTGACTTCGCTCGACTCCGCCGCGGTCTTCTTCGGCGGCGTCTTGGACTTGAGCGGAATGGCGTCGGGCGCAGGTTTTGCCACCTTGGCGCGCTCCACCTTCTTGGGAGGCTGCAGCGGAGCTTCGGATTCGGTGTCGGTGGCCAGGTGGTTCTCCACGCCATGGGTCGGCAGCGGGATGGTGTTCACTGCCTGGATGGCGACCGCGGAGCCGCCGGCGTCTTTGGCTCCGAAGGTTTCGCTGTGGCTCGCCCAATTTGACGCGACGTATCCCCCAATCAACGCCGCGTGCAGCGTCAGGGCGATCACAAACCCCCGGCCGGTGCGGTCGCGCTGCGTCAGGATTTCGCCGGGGTGGTTCATGATGAAAAGTTCAATGCCCGCCGTTCACTTCTTGGAAATCTCCATTTCCTGCACCACCACTTGAATGCCCAGGTGCGCGTCGCGCAAGGTGCTCATCACCTGCACCGGAATGTCCCACGTCGCACGCTTGTCCACCTGCAGATAAACATTCTTCTGGTTGGGGAAGCGCCGGGCGATCTCCGCGCTCAGCGCGTTAATGTTGACCAGTTTGTCGTTGAGGTACAGATTGCTGCCGCGCGTCACTTGCACGACAGGCAGATCTTCGACGGTTTCCTGGACCTGCTTTACCTGCGGCACCTGGATGTCGAGGCCGGATTGCATGGCCTGCGCGGTCACCATAAAGATGATCAGCAGCACCAGCACCACGTCGACCAGCGGCACGACGTTCATCTCCGACAGGGTTCCGACCGAGGCAGAGCGCCGGCCGCGCGCCCTCGCGCCGCGGGCATTGCCGTTGCCGTTCGGTGAAAACGCCATATGTTACCTCTCAGTTCCCTTTGGTCGCGGCTCTGTAGGCAGGATCTGATCCGCCACCGTTCCAAACAGAGCCGCGACCCAAGGAAGCGGTTTCATATTAGATGCCTACTCCTCGATGTTCCGTTCCGTCAGGTTTAGGAACTCGAGCGAGAAATCGTCCATCCGCGCTCCGATCTCGCGGATGCGGTTTCCGAAATGATTGTAAAACACGCTAGCCGGGATCGCGGCAAAAAGTCCCATGGCGGTGGCCAGCAGGGCGCCGGCAATGCCCGGGCCAACCGCGCGCAGACTCGTATTCCCGCTTAAGCCTAATCCCTGAAATGCGTCGATGATGCCGGTGACGGTGCCGAACAGCCCGATGAAGGGGCTGACGCTGGCGACGGTCGCCAGCCAGTTCATGTTCCGCTCCAGCCGCGAGATCTCCTCGCTGATGCCGAGTTGTAACGTGCGCTCCAGCGAGTTCTGGTTGGTGACCTTGGATCGCGCCGCCATCTGCCGGCACACCTCGCTGTAACCGAAATCGAAGACACCCACCAGGGGTGCGGCGCGGTACTGCTCACTGGCGGCGGCGACGGCGTCCAGGCGCGCCGCCTTGCGGAAGGCTCGCAGGAATTTCCGGTTCGAACTCTCCGCGCTGCGCAGCATAAAGCCTTTGGAAATGATGATGGTCCAGGAGAGCAGCGAAGCCAGTCCCAGAAACCCCATCACGGCATTCGGAATAATGCCGGAGGTCTTCACCAATTGCAAAAAGTCGACGTCCAGCCAGAGCGAGCCTGCTAATGGAGCTGCCATCCCCGCTCACCATTGTAGACGACACGATCAAGAAACTGAAGCGAATCGAAACAGGAGAGGCAAGAAATGTTTTATCCGTCGCGCCCATCGCTTTCCTTTAACGGAGCCGGTTGCCTATAATCGTGGGCGACAATTGATATGGAGCGGCGTGTCCGCTCCATTGTGACTAACAGATGCTGGCCGAGCTGACGGTGGAAAACTACGCGGTGATCGAGCGCGTGCGGGTACGCTTTCATCCCGGATTAAACCTGCTCACCGGCGAAACCGGAAGCGGCAAGTCCCTGGTGGTAGACGCGCTCGGACTGCTCTTTGGAGGGCGCGCTTCCGCCGAGATCGTGCGTGCCGGCGCGGAGAAGGCGCGCATCTCCGGGATCTTCGAGGTCGGCGCAAATCCCACTCTGGCAAGGATTTTAGAAGAAGCGGGCGTAGAGGCAGAAGACCAGGAGCTGCTGGTGGAGCGCGAGATTCAATCCAGCGGAAAGTCCCGGGCCATGGTCGGAAGCCGACCCGTGACGGCGGCGCTGCTGCGCGAGCTGGCTCCGCTTTTAGGCGATATTCACGGCCAGCACGATCAGCAGCAGCTCTTTTCCCCCGCAGTCCAGTGCGAGATGCTCGACGCCTTCGGGGGCCTGGAAAGCGCGCGGCATACCGTCGAGACTGTATTTACGGATTGGCGCGCGGCCTCCGCGGAGCTGGAGGAGCTCGAGCGGGCCGCGCAGGAGCAGCTCCGCATGTCCGACCTGTGGAGTTTTCAGCAGCGCGAGATCGAGGCGGTCTCGCCGCAGCCTGGCGAAGATGCCGAACTGGAAAACGAGCGGCGCGTGCTGCGCAATGTGGTCCGGATCGAGGAGTCGGCCGGGGCCGCTTACGCGGCTTTGTATGACGATTCACACAGCGCGCTGGCGCAGCTCGGCCTGGCGCGAAAGCGCCTCGAAGAGCTGGTCAAGATCGATGAGAAGATCGCGCCGGTGCTCGCCGCGCTGGAGCCGGCGTCGTTCGCCGCCGAGGAAGCCGCGCACTCCCTGCGGCATTATCTTGGTTCGATCGAAGCCGACCCGGCGCGGCTCGACGAAGTGGAAGCACGCCTTGCGGCGATCGATAAACTCAAGCGCAAATACGGCGCGACCATCCAGGAGATCGCGGCGTTCCTGGACCAGGTGAAGGCCGGCCTGGCCGCGGCGGAGAATTCGGGCGAGCGAAAAGCCGCGCTCGAAAAGGAGACCGCGCGATTGTCGGCCGCGTACAAAGCGGCGGCTCAAAAGCTCACCGCCGGCCGGAAAGAGGCTGCGGGCCGCCTCAGTCAAAGAGTCACGCGGGAACTGGCCGCTCTCTCGATGGAAAAGGCTCGCGTGGACATTTCGGTGGAACCGGCGGGGTGGTCCGAACGCGGCGCCGACACGGTCCGGTTTCTGATCGCGACGAATGCCGGCGAGGAGCCGAAGCCGCTCGAAAAGATTGCCTCCGGCGGCGAGCTGTCGCGCGTGGCGTTAGCCTTGAAAAGCTCGGCCGCTCCCGCCAAGGTTTCAGGCTCCGCCACTCCCCTGACGCTGGTCTTCGACGAAGTCGACGCGGGGGTCGGCGGCAGCGCGGCGGAAGCGGTCGGGCGGCGCCTCAAGATGCTATCGCGATCCAGCCAGGTGATCTGCGTGACGCACCTGCCGCAGATCGCCGGTTTCGCCGACCATCACTACTCGGTGGAAAAGCACACCGCCAAGGGGCGCACGCTGGCGTCGGTGGAGGAACTGACTCCGGAGGCGCGTACGCGCGAGATCGGCCGCATGCTTTCGGGCGAGCGCGTAACCGCGGAGGCTCTGCGCCACGCCGAGCAGTTGATCAAGCTGGCGTCAGTCCAGTAGGAGCCCCTCAGCTCAATGGGTAAAATGAAGGCTCATGCGCCGTTTTCCCGGTGGTTTTCTAAAGAAGAGCGGTCTTCTGCTGCTCACCCTTCCACTCGCCTGTCTGCCGCTCCAAGCCTGGAATGCGACCGGGCATCGCGTTATCGCCGCGATTGCCTATGACCGGCTGAACCCGAAGGCGAAGGCTCGGGTGGATGAGCTGCTGAAGCAGCTCCCGGATTTCGCTAACATGCCTTCCCGAGAGGCGTTTCTGGCGGCCGCAGTCTGGCCCGACTCGATCCGTAACGACCCTCGCTTCTATGACGATATAGCGGAAAATCCCAAGCCGACCCCACTGCTGCCCGGTTTTCCCACCATGGCGCGGCACACCAACTGGCACTACATCGACATCCCGTTTTCTCCGGACGGGACTCCGCTGGAGCCCACAAAGGTCCCCAATGCGCTAACCGAGCTGAAGCGCATTCTCCGGGCGCGCCAGATGACCGCGTACGACCTGCCCTGGCTGGAGCATCTGACCGGCGACGTCCATCAGCCCCTGCATTGCGTCTCGCGCTTCACCCGTTCGGAGCCGCACGGCGATCAGGGCGGCAACCTGGTTTTCATCACCCCGGGCCGGAATCTGCATAGCTTGTGGGACGGTTTGGCGGGAACCGATTCGAGCACCGCGCATGTGGATAGCTTCGCGGCCGAGATTACTTCCGAATGGGTCGCGTCGAACAGCGCCAACGGCTCTCGCGCGCGCCTTTCCGTCGATCCAAGCCGCTGGGTAGAGGAGGGATCCGAGCTAGCCAAGGCGGAGGTGTACACCTTCGGCCCGGCGACCGGATCTCAGGGCCATCCGATCCCCTTGCCGGAGGGTTACGAGGCTCATGCCCGCCGAATTGCAAGGGTCCAATTGGCGAAGGCGGGGATCCGGCTGGCCGGGGTTCTGAACGCCAGGGTCGGGCGCTAAGTGGTTCTAGTAATAAAACTGAAACAAAACAGGGCGGTTGTACTGGAGCCAAGCCCGCCGGGGTCTAGCGGAGCCGTTCCTTAGGTATTAATTTCGCGTCTTTACCTTTAACAGCACTGTACACGGAAGTTGCTCGGTGATAATATAAAGGCGTCCAGTTGTGGAACCTTCCAAGGTTCAACGCGTCTCTTTCTCTTAAGGGAGCGATTTGCCGACTGCCCGGTGAGTCCCCCCAAAAGTTCGGCCCGCTGCGACCTAGCGGTGGTGGTGAGCCGGCCGGTGAGTATCTTCCTCCGAGTACTCACCGGCTTTTTTATTTCTGTCATCCGCGCGCCGTTATACTGGACGATGCATGCAGAAATATGACATGATCGTCCTCGGCTCGGGTCCGGCGGGCCAGCGAGCGGCGATCCAAGGGGCCAAATGCGGGCACCGCGTGGCCGTGATCGAGAAGCGGGAAGTGGTGGGAGGGACCTCGGTCAACACCGGAACCATCCCTTCCAAGACGCTGCGCGAGGCGGTCCTGCACCAGTCCGGCTACGGCTGCGAAAACCTCTACGGCGTCAACTCCCAGGTGAAGGAAAAGATCACCATGGCGGACCTGTCGTTCCGGGTCCAGCACGTGATCAAGACCGAGATCGACGTCACCCTGGCGCAGCTTTCGCGCAACAACATTGAGATGATTTTCGGGTGCGCCACTTTCCTGGATCCGCACACGTTGCGCGTCGAGAGCCCGCGCGGGACATCGGATTTCCAAGCGGACATGATCGTGATCGCTACGGGAACCAAGCCGGCGGTCTCCCCCAAGGTGCCGATCAACGGCCGCACCATCATCAACAGCGACCAGATCCTGCAGATGGCGGAGGTCCCCAAGACGCTGATCGTGGTGGGAGGCGGGATCATCGGCGTCGAGTATACGTGCATGTTCGCGACGCTGGGCGTCCGGGTGATCCTGGTGGAAAAACGCCCCCGGCTGCTGGAGTTCGCCGACGCGGAGATGGTGGAGGCGCTGTCCTACCACCTGCGCGATATCCGCTGCACGATGCGGTTGAACGAGGAAGTTTCCAGCGTGGAAGAGATGCCGGACGGCACCGTCGTGGCCAACCTCCAGAGCAAGAAAAAGATCAGCGGAGACGCGCTGCTCTACGCCATCGGCCGGCAGGGCAACATCGAGGAGCTGAACCTGGCCGCGGCGGGTCTGGAAGCCGACGCGCGCGGCCGCATCCAGGTGGACGCGGATTATCACACCAAGCAGCCGCACATCTTCGCCGCCGGTGACGTGATCGGCTTCCCCAGCCTGGCGTCGGTTTCGATGGAGCAGGGTCGCATTGCTGCGGCTCGCGCCTTCCACGTCAACGCGCATTCGAATCCAGCAACCTACCCGTATGGGATCTATACCATCCCGGAGATTTCCTTCATCGGGAAGACGGAGGAGCAGCTCACCGAAGAGGACGTTCCGTACGAGGTTGGCGTGGCGTATTACCGCGAGATCGCCCGGGGCCAGATTCGCGGCGACACCACTGGCCGGCTCAAGCTGATCTTTCATCGCGAGACGCAGGAGCTGCTGGGCATTCACATCATCGGCGAAGGCGCCACGGAGCTGCTGCACATCGGGCAGGCGGTCATGATTCTGAACGGCAAGGTCGATTATTTTGTCGACACCGTGTTCAACTACCCGACCCTGGCGGAGTGCTACAAAGCCGCCGCGTTTAACGGTCTCAACAAGCTTTCGCGCATTTAACCGCTTCCTTCGGGCGCGGCTCTGTAAACGCCGCGTCCAAACAGAGCCGCGACCGCAGGGAGCGGGCGGACGCGGACCTGGAATCCGGCGACCGATTTCGTGAATGGCGCTCCGCCCACGGCGCTCGACGGAGTCAGCGTGACGGTCGACGGCAAGCCGGCCTGCGTCTACTTCATCAGTCCCGTGCAGAACGCGCTGGTGCCCGCCGATCCGGACCTGGGCACCGTCGAGGTCAGCGTCAGTCATTCGACTCTGGCGAGCAATAATGCCACGGCAACGATGCAGGCGGTCGCGCCGGCGTTATTCACTCTGGCCAATGGCAACGCCGCGGCGCTGCACGCCAACAACACGATTGTGGGCCCGACGACGTTGTATGCCAAATGTTCGACTCCGGCGTCGCCCGGAGAAACTATCATGCTGTTCGGCACCGGCTTCGGTCCCGGCAACGCCGAATTGCCCGAACGGCGAGATGATCACTACTGCGATTCCGATTACCGGCATCACGGCGATGGTCGGCGGCGCTACGGCAACCGTGGCTTACCGGCATTGGTCATCGCTGGCATGTGACAGATGTGACGTGACGATTCCGGCATCGACGCCAGCCGGGAATACACACCGTAGTCCTCAACATCGGCGGATCAGGCAACGCAATCGGGCGTGATGATGATAGACGTGAACTGACGCCGCTCGTCTCTAGCCGCTCCGGCCGCCGCTGAGGCCTTCCAAAAGCTACATTGAAGGAAGGCTCACCATGCTCGACCACATCATTCTGACCGTCAGCGACGTCGAACGTTCGCTGGCATTCTATGAGGCGGCCCTGAAGCCGCTCAATATCAAATTCTTTCTGCCGTATAAGGGCGAGGACGGTCATCCCGATCTGTGGGGATTTGGTGACGGCAAGAGGGCGTGCTTCTGGTTAAAGCAAGGGAAGCCTGACCCGGCAGCCATTCACTGGGGTTTCATGGCCGCAAGCAGAAACAAGGTCGATGAATTCTACGAGGCCGCAATATCCGCTGGCGCCAGGGATAATATTTCTCCCCGCGCGCGGCTCGAATACTATCCGGGATATTATGCCGCCGACGTATACGACCCGGACGGATATTCATTTGAGGTGGTCCATAAGAGCTAGTGTCTTCAGCGAAACGCGTAAGTTGGAGGAGAGGCGTGCGCCTTTCCGGTTCCGGCAGCGCTGGCCTTCTCGAGAACATCCCGTTAATCTAGAATGAGGGAATGCAACCATGAGCCTTAACGTCTCGGAGCAGACCGAAGCGCAGATCGCTGAACAAGCGCGCCGCGAGGGTGTCACTGTTGAGGCCTTGCTTAAGAGGCTCATCGATGAGCACGCCGCCAACGTGAGCGCCGCGCGGCCGCTTCACCGCCGCGACATCTATAACGATGTCCGTTGACCCCGGCGTGATTGACGCCAATGTTTTGGCCTATGCCGTGAACTGCGATGCTTCCCAGCATGGGTTTCCCGCGCTCTGCTGGAAGCCGCGCGCGATCCTGCAATAAGGCGGTAGTTGACCTCGCAAATTCTGTGCGAGTTTTATTCGATTATCACGAATATGCGGCGGTTCCTCAGGGCGAGCTCCCCTGCCGAAGCGGTGGGTATTCTTACCGCGCTACTGGCCTTGCCGGGCCTACGAGTGCTTCCCATGTCCGCCCGTGTTGTATCGGACTGGATGCAACTGTTGCAGCGCCAACCGGTCGCTGGAGGCGACGTGTTCGATCTACAAATCGCGGCTACCATGCTGGCTAATAACGTTTCGCGGATTTACACGTTCAATGCCGATGACTTCGCGGTGTTCTCCGAACTCACAGTTGTGCAGCCGTAAACGGGAGTAGAGCCCGGTCCGCGTTTCTCGCGTCGGAGCCACGCCGCGAAACTTTCGCAGGATATCCCGCCCGATTTTTCAACTTTGTATTGACAAGTACTTTCGTGTGGTGCATACTTTGTGATTAGGGGGGGGGGCTAAGTATGAACGTTCCCGCGTTTAAGCCCATCAGCGCTTGGTTTCCCATCGCGATGTCCGTCATGGCAATCACCGTCGTGCTGTTTCATCTTGCAATGTTCGGTGCGGCCCCGCAGGCCGATGAAGGGGCCAGCGTCCACATCTGGCAGCTCCTCATCGTGGGACAAATACCGATCCTGATTATTTACGCTGTCCAATGGCTGCCACGAACTCCGAAAGCGGCGCTACTGGTCCTGGGAGTTCAAGTCGCCGCCGCGGCGGCGGCAATCGCTCCGATCTTTTTGCTCCACTGGTGATGCTACAGCGGCGTAGCCGCCACGCGACGGGCGGACTCTTCGCGCCGGATCGTGTTGGTGAGCGGCCGGCCGAGGCCTTCGAACTCGATCACCACTGGCTCGCCCTCCGTAGCTTCCACCTCCGTAGCTTCCAATGGTGCAGCCGGCCCGAACAGGCGTTCGCCGAAGAAGTGAATGTGGACGTCGCCGGGCCGCCTGAAATCGGCGGAGTCGAAGTGATCCGGCTCGATCGAAGCCAGCGCCAGCAGCAGCGGCACTTCGGCCATCGTTTCCTGCGAGGCTGGATTCGCGCCGCTTCGCATGCTTCCCTTTATCCGCGCCAGCGCCGGGTCCAGCACCAGCTCCGGCCCCAGCGAACTCACCCGTCCGCGATTTCCTTGCGCGATGCCGATACGCCGCGGCAAACCATCGGGTGCGATCAGATACACGGCGGCCAGATCCGGTGTGCCCGGCGCGGGAAGCGAATCGCCATGCCCGCGCAACCTAGCCGCGGAGCCGAGATACCTCCAGGGAGGTCCCGAGCACGAGACCAGGCAGCGGCCCGGCTCCTCGGGGTGGTCGAAGCAGGGAGCGAAGCGCCACGCCGTCTTGAACCCATGCACCTCCTCGTAGTCCAGCACGATTCCGGACAGATCCGTGCTCAGCAGATCGCGCAGCGGCCAGCGCGTGTCGAGCGCGGCCTGCGCGAACGAGTACAGCGACCGGTACGTCGCCAACAGATGGAGTTGATGATTGTAGACCAGCGCCGCGCGCGGGCCTTCGTCCTCGTGCGTGAGCTGCACCAGACGTGTAGGAATGCCCGAAGACAACGGTACCAGGGTAACACTCGCTGCGCTCCGGCTCCAATGGCGAGAGAGAGTCTTTACTCGTCAATCAGCGCGGTAAACTCATCGTTGGTAAGGCCCGCCTGCCTGACGATGCTTCTAACAATGGACTTGGGAAGGTCAAAGCCCTGGTGACTCGGCACGGTCACACGGCCCGGTTTGGTGGGGTGCTTCAGCTGCACATGGGAGCCGGACTGCTCATGGATATAAAACCCGGCCTTCTGCAAGGCCCGGAGAACCTCTCTGGGTTTAAGGCTGCCGAATCTGGCCGTCGGCTTAGACGGTGACTTTGAGTTCTTCCATCACCGGCTGACTAGGCGCAAAAGGGTCCTCGGGCACTTCCTCGTTGTCTTTGAGCAGGCCGCGGATGTGGCAGGCAATGGCATCGCTCGCCATTTCTCGGGCTTCGGGAAGCGTGCGGCCATACGTCACAATGCCCGGCAAGGCCGGGACGATGACCTGGTAGCCGCCTTCGGCGAGCTGCTCATAGAGGACCGTATATCCGTATTCGGCCATGGGGATTCCCTCTTAGATTGTCGCCGATTTGAAGCCATGGAAGGAGCTTCAACGATCTTGTACGGGAATCACCGCACCCCATAGAGAATCTCTGAACAGGGCGTTGACAGAGGGCGTTACCGGTTGCAGTCTCGCCAAAGCCGGCAAGCTCCCTAAAAAGTGGGGTAGCCTAGAAACATGGGAGCCATAACGGAATCAAATATAGACATTGATTTTTCTGCTGCTGCCGCGACGCCTCCGGCGGATCTCGATTTGAGGCCGGACCGGCTGGAGTTCGGGCGCCTGACGGCTCCGCTGTGGTTTCGCGCGTGGTATCGCCACGGGGCATGGGAACGCGGGCGTGTGGAGCCGTGGTCGACCATCAATCTGCACCCGGCGGCCATCGTGCTGCACTACGCCCAGTGCATCTTCGAAGGGCTGAAAGCGTACAAGATGCCGGCCGGTTCTGGTGGCGGGAATGGCGGCGTGGCGTTGTTCCGTCCGCAGATGAACGCGAAGCGCATGAATCATTCCGCGTCGCGGATGGCGATGCCGGACGTGCCGGAGCAGTTGTTCCTGGACGGCGTCCGCACGCTGGTGGATTGCCAGCGCAAATGGATTCCGGACCCTCCCGGCTCGCTGTACATCCGCCCCACCATGATCGGCACGGAGCCGTGCATCGGCGTGCGCGCCAGCAGCGAATATTTGTTCTTCGTAATCGTGCTGCCGTCGGGCAGTTATTTCCCGCAGGTGAAGAGCGGGAGCACCGGCACGGTGCGCGTTTTTGTTTCCGAAAGCGTGGGCCGCTCCGCGATCGGCGGAACCGGCGACGCCAAGGCGGGCGCGAATTATTCGGTTACGCTGCAGGTGATCGGCGTGGCCAAGAAGAAGGGCTGCGCGCAGGTGATGTTCCTGGATTCGCACGGCGAGCGCACAGTGGAGGAGATGGGCGGGATGAACGTCTTCTTCCTGCGCGGCGACACGCTGATCACGCCGCCGCTCACCGGCACGCTGCTGGCCGGCATCACTCGCGACAGTTTATTGAAGCTGGCGCCCACGCTGGGCGTCAAGGTGCGCGAAGAGCGGATTCGCTGGGACGATCTGCTGGCCGAGGTGCGGTCGGGCGCGGTCAGCGAGGCATTCGCCTGCGGAACCGCCGCCGTGGTCACCGGCATCGAATCATTCGTGCTCGAAGACGGAAGCGAAGCCAAGGTGGGCGACGGCCAATGCGGCCCCGTGACCCACCAGCTCTTTGACGCCTTACGGAACATTCAGTACGGCTTGGCCAAGGATCCGTTCGGCTGGGTGGTCCCGGTCTAGTGCAAATTGCGGAAATTCCGCTTGCTGGCGCGCGCGGCTCTGTAAGGGTTTCTGAGCCGCGACCGCAGGAAGCGGTATGCGCGAAGTTCCGCGAACCACGGGAACTGAAGTCCATCTTGTAACGTAGTCACTAGAAGCGCCCCTTTCGGGCGTCCAAGGAATCCTCATGCGGAATCTATCTACTCTTCTGCTATCGCTGTGCTTGTGCGTGTTCTCGACTCTCCCGGCCGCGGCCGCCGACGAAGTGCGCATCGATCCGGCGCAAGGCCACCTGACCTGGCTCACCGGACCGTACCGGCAAAGGAAAGTGCCGCAAATCAGCCTGGACAACTCGCCGCGGCTGGATTCGCTGATTCGCTCGGGCAATCTGTACCTGACCGCGCAGGACGTAGTGGCGCTGGCGATCGAGAACAACCTGGACGTGGAGGTGCAGCGCTACGGCCCGCTGATGGCCCACGAGATCCTGTTGCGCGCGCAATCCGGAGGCGTGCTGCGCAGCGTCGGCCTGGGCGTGGCGGCAGGGCCGCAGAGCGTGAGCCTGCAAGGGGTCAGTGTGAACACCGGAGGGGCGGCGGCGTCGACGGCCGGCAACGGCGTCAGCTCCGGCGGCGGCATCGTGACGCAGTTGGGACCGTCGATTCCTTCGCTGGATCCTTCAGTCTCGTTGTTTACGAACTTCGCCCACACCACCTCGCCGCAGAGCAACACGTTCTTGACCGGTACTCCCGCGCTGGTCACGGCCACGCAGTCGTTTCAGGCGCAGTACAGCCAGAACTGGGTCTTCGGGCTGACCGCGCAGTTGACTTACGCCAGCACGCGCACCCACGTCAACAGCAACTACTTCAGCTTCAATCCCTACACCGGCGGCGATCTGGACCTGCAGATTACGCAGAACCTGTTGCAGGGCTTCGGGGCCTCGGTGAACGGGCGCAACATTCGGGTGCAGAAGAATAACGTCAAGGTTGCCGACCTGCAGTTCCGGCAGCAATTGATCACCACGATTTCCGCGGCGTTGAATCTGTACTGGGACCTGGTCGCCTTCCGTCAGGACGTGGAAGCCCGGCAGCGGGAGCTGGATGCGGCACAGGCGCTGCTCGACGACAACAAGCGGCAAGTGGATCTGGGAGCGCTAGCGGAGATCGAGATCACGCGCGCTGAGGCGCAGGTTTACTCCAGCCAGCAGGACCTGGTGGTTTCGCAAACCAGCCTGCTGCAGCAGGAGACGATTCTGAAGAACGCGCTGGTGCGCGACGGCATCACGCGCGCCAACCTGGCGAACGTGCGTATCATTCCGTTGGACAAGATCGAGATTCCGCCTTCGGATAATCTGGCGCCGCTGGACGACATGGTCAAGCAGGCCACCGACAAGCGCCTGGAGGTGCAGACCGACCGCGTCGACATCGAAAGCAGCCAGATGAACCTCGTGGGCATCAAGAATTCGCTCCTGCCCACGCTACAGTTGTTCGCGGAGTTGACCAACAACGCGCTGGCCGGCCAGGCGACTTCGGCGCTGGCTCAGGCGCTGGCGTTCTCCGGCGGCTACGGCACGTTCCTACAGGAGATCTTCAGCCGCAACTATCCCAACTACTCCGGCGGCATTTCCTTGAACATCACTCTGCGCAATCGCGCCGCGCAGGCCGATTACACCACCAGTCAACTGGAGCTGCGGCAAAACGAGCTGAATCTGCACAAGGCGGTCAATCAAGTGCGCGTAGACGTGGAGAATGCCGTGATC
This sequence comes from Bryobacterales bacterium, assembly GCA_963838455.1. Lineage (GTDB taxonomy): Bacteria > Acidobacteriota > Terriglobia > Bryobacterales > Bryobacteraceae > Palsa-187. The sequence continues at coordinate 6,357 of CAWISY010000253.1, read as the reverse complement.
GGATTGCAGCAGGCGCGGGCGCGCTACACCTCGGCGGCGAAAGCCCGGGAGCTGCAGCAGCAAACTCTGGATGCCGATCAGGAGAAGTACCGCCTGGGCGCGTCGACCTCCTACCAGGTGGTGCAGGATCAGCGCGACCTGGCCAGCGCGGTCTCGACCGAAGTGCAGGCGCTGGCCAATTACACTCACGCTCGCGTGTCCTTCGATCAGGCGATGGGGACCACGCTCGAAACCAACCATGTTTCGGTGGAGGAAGCGATGAATGGAAAGCTTTCGCGCCCATCGACCCTGCCCGCCGTTCTTCCACAGACCAACCTGCCGAAAGGAGACGCAAAATGAAACCGCTCTTGACCGGCCGCGGCATTCTGAGCATCGCGCTCTGTTTCCTGGCGGTGTGGCTCCAAGCGCAGCGGGCACTTGAAGCCCAGCAGCCGGCCATCGAGCCGGTCCGTCCGCAGAAATCGGTGGTGGTGCGGCCCTACCTGGCGCCGGATGTTCCGCCGGTCCGGCTGGGAAACTCCGGACGCCTGGCGAGCCTGATCCGCTCCGGCATTCTGTACCTGACGGCGCAGGATGCGATCGCGCTGGCGCTCGAAAACAATATCGATCTGGAAGTGGCGCGCTACAATCCGGTGATCTCGGCCTGGAATCTGGAACGCTCCCAAGCCGGCGGAACGCTGCCCGGTGTGCCGAGCCTGGGCGGCCTGGGCGGTTCCGTCGCCAGCGGTCAGGGTGTCGCCGGCAGCCAGGCTGCCGCGGGTGTGGCCGGCGGAGGCGGGAACGGCGGCGGCGGAAACTCCGGAAACGCGACCATTTCCCAGATCGGCCCGATCACGCAGAATCTGGATCCGTCCATTCAGGAAAGCAGCCTGTTCAGCCACACCACCACTCCGGAGCCGAATGCCACGCAGAGCGTGACCACGGTGCTGCAGGATGCCACGCACATTTACACCGGCACCTATCAGCAGGGTTTCCTGCTGGGCGGCAGCGTTTCGCTCAGCTACAGCGACCACTACCTGAAAGAAAACGCCGCTACCGACACGTTGAATCCGACCTCGGCTCCCAACCTGTCTCTGTCCTACACCCAATACCTGCTGCGCGGTTTCGGAAGGGCCGTGGGTGAGCGCACCATCAACGTCAATAAGATCAATCTGCGGGTCTCGGATTTGAACTTCCGCAGCCAGGTGATCAGCACCGTGGTCAACGTGCTGAATCAATACTACGCGCTGGCCGCGGACTTCGAAGATCAGCTCGCCAAGCAAAGTGCGCTGGACACGGCGCAGCAGTTCTACGACAACACCAAGCGGCAGGAGGATCTGGGGGCTCTCTCCGGCCTCGATGTAATCACCGCGGAATCGCAGGTGGCGTCGGCGCAGAACGATCTGGCGTCGTCGCGGGCGAACCTGCTCCAGGATGAATTGACGTTGAAGAACACGCTGAGCCGCACCGGCGCGATGGACCCCGCGTTGTCATCGGCGCGCATCGTGACGCTGGACCGCATCACCGTGCCGGCCGCGGACAATCGGCCTCCGCTGAATTCGCTGGTGGAACAGGCGCTGGCCCAGCGGCCCGATCTGGCGGTGCTGAAGGCCAACGTTACCTCGGCCGAGATCTCCGCGCTGGGAACCGAGAACGGAGTTCTCCCGACACTGGTGGCGATCGGCGGAGCTTCCGACGCGGGCCTCAGCGGCAAACCGACTCCGGGATTCAAGTCGAGCCTTTCCGGGAATATCGGCACCGGGCTCGAGCAGGTCTTCAGCCGCGACTTTCCAACCCAGCGTATCGGCGCGTTTCTTTCGGTCCCGATCAACAACCGCCAGGCTCAGGCCGATTATGGCGTGGAGCAGTTGCAGCTTCGCCAGACGCGGCTGACCACGCAGAAATCCCTGAACCAGGTGGTGGTGGATATTTCGAACAACGTGATCGCGATCCAGCAGGCGCGGGTGCGCTACGCGGCGGCGGTGAAGAATCGCGAACTGGAGCAGCAGTTGCTCGACGCCGAGCAGCGCAAATTCCTGCTGGGCGCCTCCACCCCGTACAACGTTACGCAGCAGCAGCGCGACCTGGCCTCGGCCAACGCCACGGTGCTGGCCGCACTTAACGGATACATCACCGCTCGCGTGGCTCTGGACCAGGCGACGGGATCCACGCTCGAAGCCAATCATGTTTCGATTGACGAGGCCAGAAGCGGGGCGGTGGCTCGGCCATCGGCTTTGCCGAATCCACTGCCGCCGGTCCCAGAATCGCGGTAGAAAGCACCGCTTGCTGGCGCGCGCGGCTCAGTAGATGCCGTGCGTTACAGAGCCGCGACTGCAAGGAGCGTCTTTAACTGCTGACCGGAACGGGAGCTCGTTTCGGCGCGGGCCGCGCGGGAGTTCGCCGGTTCTTCACGATGCGGTACCCCAGCAGCACTGCGAGCATGGCCGCGTACATCAGCGGCAGGCGCACGTCGGATTTGACCAGCAGGTAGTAATGCAGCACTCCGGCGATGCCGCAAAAGTAAACCGTGCGATGCAGCTTCTGCCAGTTCTTATAACCCATGCGCCGCACCCATCCTGCCGTGGAAGTGACGGCCAGCGGAAGCATCCCCAGCAGCGCCGCCATCCCCACCGTGATGTACCAACGCTTCAGAATGTCCTTCCACATCTCTGACAGATCGAACCCCTTGTCCAGCCAGATCCACACGCTGAAGTGCGCCATCGCGTAGAAGAACGCGAACAGCCCCAGCATGCGGCGGAAGCGCGTCAGTTGCGGACGGTTCAACAGACTGCGCAGCGGAGTGACGGTGAGCGTGATCAGCAGGAAGCGCAGCGTCCAGTCGCCGGTGTAATGGGTGATGAACTCTATTGGATTGGGGCCGAGGTCTAGCCAGAAGCTATTTTGCGGCAGCTTCATAGCGATGGAGTCGCGAAGGTCCATCAATGCGGCCAGCACCGGGAGCAGCACGCGCACGAAGGGGATCAGGCACAGCACAAACAGCGCAGCCTTGGTCCACTTACTGGACAGAAACTTCGCCATGATTTTAGTCTAGCCTCGGGACGCCTTCGACACAGAGCCGCGACCACAGGAAGCGGTTGCGCGCATGCTAAGGGACTCGATGATACAAGCCACTAGTAATTCTTGCGGAGGTCCATGAAGGCGTACATGCCCGCGACCTGCTCGCCATAACCGTTGAACTTCTGGGTCTTGATGCGAGCCAATTGTCCCAGCCGCTCCTCCATAGCCTGGCTCCAGCGCGGGTGATCGACCTCCGGGTTGACGTTCGAAAAGAAGCCGTATTCGCGGGCATTGGAGATGTTCCAGGTGGTGGGAGGCTCCTTCTCCACCAGGCTGATTTTATTGATGGATTTGATGCTCTTGAAGCCGTACTTCCACGGCACCACCAGGCGCAGCGGAGCTCCGTTCTGGTTGGGGAGGGTTTCGCCGAAGACGCCGACCACCAGCATCGCCAGCGGGTGCATGGCTTCGTCCAGGCGCAAGCCTTCGACATACGGGAACGCGATGCCGGCTTCGCGCTGCGATAGCATCACCTTTGAATCGTAGTAGCTCTGGAATGCGACGTACTTCGCCTTGCTGTTGGGCGCGGCCACCTTGAGCAGCGCGTTCAACGAGAAGCCGATCCACGGCACCACGATCGACCAGGCCTCTACGCAACGATGCCGGTAGATGCGTTCTTCGAGCGGCGCCAGCTTCATGATGGCGTCCAGATCGAGCGTCTGTGGCTTGTCCGCGCCCGGACCTTCGATGCGCACCTGCCACGGCGAGGGGACTTTCCATTTGGGGGCGTTGCGCGCGGGCTCATCCTTGCCCGTGCCGAATTCATAGAAGTTGTTGTAGCCCTCGATCGCCGCGGTGGGCGAAATCTTGTCCGTGACGCTGAAGGGAGCTTGCGTTTTAGCGGCATTGAGCTTGGTGGTTGCCGCCTGCGCTGAGTATGGCCCGGCTAGCGTACCCGCCGCCGCAGCCGCGGAAGTCGCCAGGAAGCGGCGTCGATTCAAGTACATCTGCTTGGGTGTCACGTCGGAGTAACGAAGCTCGGGCTGTTTGCGGATGATCATGGCGAGATCCCTCTCTTATAATCTACTCCGAAACGGGGGTTGGCGGATGTACAGCCTGGCGGGGATGGCGACCGTAGGCGGCGGACCACTCAGGACGCCGACGGCGGCTTCTGCGCGGAGTGTCTCACTCTCGACATCTTCACCCAGGCCGATACTTGGGACGAACTTCGGAGCAACGTGCGCGAAGCGGTAAAGGCATACTTCTTTGACGGGGAGCCGCCAGCCCGCATTCGCCTGCACCTGGTCCGGGATGAAGTGCTAGCGCCCCTTTGAGAACGCCCGCGCGACCTCAGCGGCGTTGACCTCGCGGACAGCCTTTGCCGCAGGTGGGGCTATCGCCGAGTCCACTTCGGTGGAGATGCGGGAATACCCGTATTTCGTGCTTCCATAATGGGCAACAAAACCGGACCCCGCAAGCCCTGAGCTCATTGGCTGCGGCTTCCGTCCCGAAACTACCCATTTTCCAGACGGTGGTTTGCCCCATGCGCATTATGAGCGCTGCCCTACTGGCTCACCGAAATGTCCCCTAGATCCGCCGGAATGGGAAGGTCGTAACGGAACACGGGCAGGAAACCCGGTCCTCTCACTTCGAGGACATACTCACCGAGCACTACACGGCGAAACTTGAATCTGCCGTCCCTACCGGTCCTGGCCTCTTGGACATGGCAGGCGCTGTCAAGGACAACGATCGCGCCGACAACCGCCGTGCGGTTGCCGTCCACAATTCGACCTGACACGCGATAAGTTCGCTGGCGCTGACGGACGTACCCAGATCCCATATCGTCGCAAAGACTGGAGCACCGCGTGATAGAGATAGATCCTGTCTCGACATCACCGCCACCACTGGCATCAACGGCTTTGACCGCGGCCCTGCAACCCGAAACTTGCGCCACCACTTCGTATTTGCCCGGCTGCAGAGCAGCGAAGACGAATCTTCCATTGCTATCGGTGGGAACTGCCGCTAGGAAATCCCGTGAGCCTGCTGTGCGAACACGTACGGCTTCATATTGAGCCGGACCGCCCCCACTTAAAAGCACCCCGGAAATTCGGATCGTGTGAGTCGGCGTTTGCGGAGTTTGGCCGCGCGCGATACAGCATGCTAGTGTAGTGTCCAACAAATAGCTGGACAATCAGGCTGGGGAAGCCGGATAATGGGGCATGCCTCGTTCGGGGACTCCGCTGGTGTTTTCGGAGGATCAACAGAATCAGATCGAGCAGTGGCTGGCAGCGATGGGTACCCCGCAACAGGTTGCCTTGCGGTGCCGCATTGTACTGGCACTGGCGCGCGGAGAATCCGAGGCATCGGTTGCCGCCGGGCTGAAGATAAATCGCAAAACCGTCCGCCTGTGGCGAGAGCGTTTCGCCGAAGAAGGACTGCAGGGTTTGTGGGAAATCGCGCCGGGGCGCGGCCGCAAAGCGACTTATGGCCCGGATCGGGTCAAGGCAGTTCTGGATGCGACCCTGCAATCGAAGCCGAAGGGCCAGACGCACTGGAGCTGCCGCCTCATGGCAGCCAGTCAGGGCATCAGCAAGTCAACTGTCAGCAATCTTTGGAAGAGCCATAACATCAAGCCCCATCGCACAAAGACGTTCAAGCTGTCGCGCGATCCGAAGTTTCTCGAAAAACTGACCGACGTAGTTGGTCTCTATCTCAATCCGCCCGACAAAGCCATCGTTCTTTGCGTCGATGAAAAGAGCCAGATTCAGGCGCTGAACCGCACTCAACCCGGTCTGCCTCTGAAGAAGGGCCGCTGCGGAACCATGACGCACGATTACAAACGCAACGGGACGACCACTCTGTTCGCCGCTCTCGATCTTCTGCAGGGGAAAGTCATCGGCGATTTTTACAAACGGCACAGACACCAGGAGTTCCTGAAGTTTCTCCGGCGGATTGATCGCGAATTCACGGGCGGCGATGCCTTACACGTTGTCATGGACAACTACGGCACTCACGGCACAGCGGAGGTGAAAACCTGGCTGCAGAAACATCCTCGCTTTGTGATCCACTACGTCCCAACCAGTTGCAGTTGGTTGAACCTGATTGAACGGTGGTTCGCTGAACTAACCAACAAACGCATCCGCCGCGATTCTTTCTTCAGCGTCGACGAACTCATCGCCGCAATCAACGACTTCCTGGCAACGTGGAACGAAAATCCGAAGCCTTTCGTCTGGACCGCGACGGTCGACTCCATCGTCTCCAAGCTTGCCCGTTGCCGCCAAACCCTCGAACAGATCCAGCCCGGTTGTACTGCCCCGAAACGCCGCAAACGCCTGTCCAGTTAATTCGTGGACACTACAC
>CAWISY010000252.1:0-14859 GCA_963838455.1 Bryobacterales bacterium | reverse complement strand
GCCATTGAAGTCCTGGGCGACAAAGCCAAATTCTCTTTGCATTCCAGGACCACGGACAGGATCTACACGACCAAGGAAATCCTTGAGACAGAAAAAAACATCATGGAATGGGCTAAGGAGGGCCGGGGAAAGTCGGAGATTGCCGTGTCCGGCGATCTGGTAAGAAGCCACGTCGACTCGCTTGAGGAAGGCAAGTACTGACCAGGCTACAGGAGGCCGTGCAAATGATCTGCACGACCAACGACCGCCTGTCGCTTGTCCAGGGCGATGCGGGGTCCGGAAAGAGCTATGCCTGCGATCACGTCCGGCAGATCATGGAAAAGGACGAAGAACGGTCCGGGGCTTTGCGCCGACCGGCAAGGCATCGGAGGAACTGTCAAAGGCGGGGATTGAATGCAAGACCGTGGACAGCTTTTTGGAAAGCTCGAGGCTGGGCAAGACCGGAGTAGGGAAGGGCGAGGTCTGGTTGGTTGACCAAGGCGAAAATGATGGGCAGCCGAAAGCTCGATAGTTTCCTCAAGGAAGCCGATAAGCACGAGGCGAAGGTTGTGCTCATCGATCGCAAACACCGATCCCGAGCCCGCCGTCAGCACCAACTCCGACATTTTCACCGTTCCGATCGAAGGCGGCGATTCGAAACGCATCGTCAGCGGCGCGGGCGCCGACGCCTCGCCCCAGTATTCCCCCGACGGCAAGTCCATCGCCTTCCGCTCCCAGCTTCGCGCCGGCTACGAGAGCGACCGCTGGCGGCTGATGGTGCTCGATCGCTTCAGCAGCCACATCACCAATCTCACCGAGGGCCTGGACCGCTGGGTGGGCAGCTTCACCTGGTATCCCGATTCCACGCGCCTGTTCTTCACCGTAGAAGACCGCGGACGCACGGAGCTGCAGACGGTGCCGGCCACCGGCGGAGGATCGCGCCTGATCATTCCCGGTGAAGCCACGCTCGACGACGTGCAGTTCACCTCCGACGGCCGCACCATGATCTACAGCCGCGAAAGCGGCTCCAGCCCGTCCGAGATTTATCGCGTCAGTTCCTCCGGCGGCTCGCCCGTGGCTCTGACGCATTTGAATGACGCGCTGCTTTCGCAAGTGCAATTGACGCCGCTCGAAGAAATATCGGTGGAAGCGGCGGACCGCACTCGCGTCAGCGCGTTTGTGGTCAAGCCTCCGGGATTCGACGAAAATCAAAAATACCCGGTTGTGTTCCTGATCCACGGAGGACCGCAGGGCGCCTGGGGCGAAAGCTGGACCTATCGCTGGAACGCGCAGGTCTTCGCCGGCGCGGGCTACCTGGTGGTGATGCCCAATCCCCGCGGCTCCACCGGCTACGGCCAGAAGTTCATCGACGACATCAACGGCGACTGGGGCGGCAAGGCCTACGACGACATTATGGCGGTGGTCGATTCCGTGGCGCTCTCCAAATACGTGGACGCCACGCGCATGGCCGCCGCCGGAGGCTCTTACGGCGGGTACATGGTCGACTGGATGCTCGGCCACACCACCCAGTTCAAGGCGCTGGTCTCCCACGACGGCGTCTTCGATCTGCGCAGCATGGCTCTCTCCACCGAAGAGCTGTGGTTCCCTATGTGGGAGTTCAAGGGCATGCCCTGGGACAACCCCGACATGTACGCGAAATGGTCGCCCAGTTATTTCGTCAAGGATTTCAAAACACCCACGCTGGTCATCCACGGGGAGCAGGATTATCGCGTGCCCCTCGATCAAGGCCTGCAGCTCTTCACAGCGCTCCAGCTTCAGAAGGTTCCCTCCAAACTGCTCGAGTTCCCCGACGAAGGCCACTGGGTGTTGAAACCTGCCGACAGCGCGCTGTGGTATCACACCGTGCTCGATTGGATCGGCCAGTGGGTGAACAAATAGCCGCGCGGCTGCTAACGGTTTCCGCTCTGGCACTGGTTCTCGCTTCCTGCGCAAGCTCTCCGGAAGCGCGCCTCCGCCATACCTTGGCGACGCAGACCACCGGCGCCATCGTGCTGCCCGCCGGAACCGTCCAGGTTTCCTCTGAGCTCACGCTCGCGCCCGGCGCGCATGACCTCGAAATCTCGGGCGCGCCCTCCGGCTCCATCCTGCGAGCCGGCCCGTCGTTTCAAGGACGAGCCCTGCTGGTGCTCGACGGAGCGCACAACATCCGCATCCGCGACCTCACGATCGAGGGCAACAGAGAAAGGGCCCAGAGGGCCCTCGAAATGGCCCCGCCCGAAAACTACTTTCGCATGTGGTACCCGGACAACGGTATTCTGGCCGACCGCGTCGACGGACTCGAAATCAGAAACGTCCATCTCGACCACATCATCAACTTCCCGATTCTGGTGAGCCGTTCGAAGAACATCCGGATCGTCAAGGCCGACATCCGCGATTCCGGCTCGCGCAATGCCATGGGCCGCAACAACCTGAGCGGCGGCATTCTCATCGAAGAGGGCTCGTCTCATTTCGAAGTTCGCGACTCGGACTTCCAAAACATCGCGGGCAACGCGTTGTGGACCCACTCTCTCCGGATCTCACCACGGTTAGAAGACGGCATCTTCGCCGGGAACTCCATCGATACCGTCGGGCGCGACGGCATCCAGATCGGCGCGGCCACGCGCATGCGCGTCGAGGACAACACCATCGCCAACGTCGGCTGGCCTGTCGAGCTGGTCGATGTCGAGCACGCCGGAACCCCGGCCGGGATCGACACCGCCGGCAACGTCGATGCCTCCGTCTATCAGCGCAACCACCTCTCGGAAATCGACGGGAAATGTTTCGACCTCGATGGCTTCCACGACGGCGCCCTTCTGAATAACTCCTGCGTCAATAGCAAAGCGCCCGCGGCTTATCCCTTCGGCCACTTCGGCATCGTGATGAACAACACCGACCCCGGCATGCACTCCCAGAACATCCAAATCGCCGGCAACACTTTTGACGGCATGAAATTTGGCGGGCTGTTTCTGATCGGCTCCGGTCACACCGTCGCGAACAATCGATTCCTGCACCTCAACACCGCTGGCTGCAACGAAAGCGCCGAGCGCTTTGGCTGCATCTACAAAAAGGACGAACCGGAGATGCTGGAGTCCGGCATCTACTTGGGCCGCGCCGCGGAGCATCCGGCCGATACCCGCAACAACACCATCCGCGACAACCTGATCACCGGCCATGGCATGGCCAGACACTGTATTGAAGCCGCCCCGGGAGTGGAACTGAAGTCCCAGTCGACTAAGGGAAACACCTGTGCCGATTCACAACCCTGACGCTGGGTGGGGCCGCTAAAGTAGACTATTTTCAGATGTCAATCGAGTTCCGTAACGTAACGCTGGGCGCTCTCAAGAATTTCCGCGCCGTCGCTCCCTCCGGCGTCATCATCGGCGTGATCGGAGAAAAAGCCTCCGGAGTCTCCGAACTGCTCAAGCTGGCTGCGGGCGCCGCCAAACCGGAACAAGGCGAGATCAACGCCGGACCGCAGCGCCGCCTGGTCAGCCTGGGCGATCCGCTCAACCTCGCACCCGGCGACGTCATCGTTCTCGATCAGGCTCTAGCTACGCAGGACGCGGTGGTCCGCGCGCGCACCCTCACCGGCCTCGACCGCCTCCGCCGCGCCGGTTCCACGATCTTCGTCGGCTCGAATGAAACCGGCCTACTGGAACGCCTCTGCGACGAAGTCTGGTGGATCGATGCGGGCGAGCTCGCCGCCAAGGGCGACCCCAAAGAAACGCTCCTCAAATACGGCCGCCATGTGGCCGAGCTGATCCGCGCCTGGGGTGAGACCATCCCGCCGCGCCTGACGCCGTCCTTCCGCCACGGTAACGGTAAAGCCGAGGTCGCCGCCATCGAGACCTTGGGCGCCGACGGCGAGCCGACCATCGTCTGGAAGAGCGGTGAAATGGTCAGCGTCCGCGCGGAAGTGCTCTTTCACGAAGCCGTCGAGAGTCCCGTGCTGGGCCTGATGATCCGCACCCAGATCGGCTTCGAGGTCTACGGCACTAACACCGGGCTGGAGCACGTCAAGATCGGCCCGCGCAAGGCCGGCGAAAGCGCCGTCGTGACGTTTTCTTTCCTCTGCGATCTCTGCCCCAACGCCTACACCTTGACGCTGGCCTCGCACGACCCCGACGGCACCGCGCACGACTGGCTGGATGACGCCATCGCCGTCACCGTCACCGATGAGCGCTACACGGCAGGCGTCGCTAACCTCCGCGCCAAGGTCACCGTGGAGATCCTCCAGCCCGCCGCCGCCGACCTCGGAGCCTAAAAATGCGCTACACTGTAGTGCAGAGAGGGTAGCTGCATGAAGACCAAGACGGAAGTATATAGCTGGCGTGTTTCGCCTGAGCTCAAGACCGGTCTGGAGCATGAGGCGCGCCGCCGCCGCATTTCGCTCTCCGCCGCGCTGGATTTAGCCGCTGAGGAATGGCTGGCAAAAACCGGCTCCAACCCCGACGATAGCCAGGAGCAAGCGCGGCTCCAGGAGGCCGCTTCCCGCTGCTTCGGCGCCTTGGCGAGGGGCAACCCATCGCGGTCCGAAAACGCGCGCGAGGCCGTCAGGCAGCGTCTGCGCCGACAGCATGGCCGGTAGTGGCTTAATCGACACTGGCGCCATCCTCGCCCTCCTGGATCGCACCGACCGGTGGCACGGTGTCTGTGTGGAGGCATTCCCCCAGCTCCGTCTGCCGTTGTTAACGTCCGAGGCCGTGCTGACCGAGCTGTTTCATCTGGTGGGTGACAACCGCCGCGAAGTGGAAGCCGCCTGGAAATTCGTTCGCTCCGGCGCACTCGCGCTGGGCGCGATCGAAGACTCGGAGCTCGCTCAAATCCAGATATTGATGTCCCGTTACGCCGACTGCCCCATGGACTTCGCCGACGCCACCTTGGTTCACCTCGCCCAACGGGAATCCCTCTCGACCATCTTCACCGTGGACCACGCCGATTTCAATACTTATCGGATCGACGGCCGCCGCCGCTTCCGCGTGCTGCCCGCCAAGCGCCCCTAATTCTCGTCCGGCCTCTCGATGCTGTCGATCACCAGGAAATCGCCGGGCCCTTTCGCGGGCTCCAGCTTCAGTCCGAGCTGGTCCTGAATCGCCGTGAAGTACGATGGCCCGCTGGGATCGGGCGGGACCCCCGGGTCGCGGGGAGGGCCTCCGTAGCCCTTCATGACGCCTGCAGGCATGAACGCGGGCGTCGTATCATCGGGCGAAAATTCCACGTGGAAGTCGAACAGCCCCGTGAGCCCGGTCTTGTTGATCACAGCCCGGTCCAGCACGCGAGTTAGTCCACCGGCGAACTGATCCAAAGTCGTCCCGTGATCGTTTTCTGTCATCAGGCTCGGCCCGCCGCGCCTCATCCCCCAGGTCGTGGACCCGCAGAACTTCGGCATCGGCTGGCCCGCCTGGACCCGCGCGAATGCCTCCGTGGAAGACACCATGGGAGGGCAACTCGCCTCATCCACTTTTGGCATCTTCGGCCCTCCCTTGGCGATCACCAGGTCGTAAACCGGGACCTGTTTGACTTCACGATGGATCTTCAGCGTGAATCGGTCCTCGAGCAGCGCCTGCATCATCGGCCCGCCCATCATCGGCCGGCTCGGCGTACCCTCCGGCTCCGCCTCTATGTCGTACAGGTCGGATTTAATCCAGCCTGGACCACCCTCCAGCGACTCGTAGAAGGAGTGTGGATTTACTCCGGCGCCATCCGCGAACATGATATACGCCTGCTGAATCAGCTTCTCGACCGTCCCGCATCTGACGACGTACCTGCCGGGAGAGTTTCCTCCCGGTCCGCCCCTGCCGCCCGTCTCAGGAGGAGGGGCCGCGCAGCGCCTAACCGACGTCACCTCCCACTTCGGCACCGGCGCGGTCACGGATTGCGCGCGGACCGCCGGCGCGTGCATGAACCCGATCATCACGGGCACGCCCGCTGCTACCGCCCCCGCTCCGGCGAGCAAAAGTTTCCTCGCCGCGGTTAATTTCTGAATCATTCGGTTTCGCATGATCGCCTCGATTCTCTTCTTCAAATCCGAGCCCGTCACTCCCGCCACGAACGCCGCCGGCGACTCCACATACGCCTTGCAAACGTTCAAAATCCCTTCGGCATAATCCTGCGGCGCGTTCCCCAGCCTCACCACCTCTTCATCGCAGGCCCGCTCGCGCTCCGCAATTAACCGCGTGCCAATCCACCACACCAGCGGATAGAACCAGAAGATCGCCTGCACGCCCGAGTGCAGCAGCGCCGTCAAGTTGTCGCGCCGGCGCACATGGCACAGCTCGTGCGCGATCACCGCCTCCAGTTGTGCCGGACTCAGCCGTTCCGCGATGCCCTCCGGCAATAGCAGAATGGGCCGCAAGACCCCGAACACTCCTGGCTCATACAGCGTCGCCGACTCCCGCACCGGGATCGGAAGATCGAGCTCGATCGGCTTCGCCCTCCGGGCACCTGTATGGATCCGTCTCCATCGGCGGCCATTCAGAATCAGCATCGCGGTGAATCCACACGCCCAGACCAACCAGAGCATCGCCGCATCATCGCGATCCACCCGGGTCGCGGCAATGGGAACCGCCACCAGCGGCCGGGCCACTTCCTCCGCCGCGACCACCCATTCGGTCTGCACCATCGGCCTCGCCATATGCTTGGGAGCGAGCTCCGCCAACCCCACCAACATCGAGAACGGAATGAGAAACTTGACCGACGCCGCCAGCCACACCCAATACCGCACCGCCGCGCTCTGCCTTCTCAACGTCAATGTCACCAGCCAGGCCGCTACCGCGAATATTGTCGATTGCCACAAGTGATCGATCATTCGGCTTTGTCCTCCCGAGCGCTGTCTTCCTTCTCGAATTCGAGCAGAGCCTTCTCGGCTTCGCGTACGTCCTGCAGCGTCAGCTTGCGCGACTCCACCAGCCGCGCCATCACCGGCTGCAGCTTGTCTCCGAGCAGATCCAGCAAGTCGTCGATCAGCCGGTTCTGCGCCGCACTACGCGAAATCAGAGCCTCAAAGATGTGCGCGTGGCTGATCTTTCGGACCCTTCGCAGCGCCTTCTTGGCTTCCAGGCGATACACCGTGGTCTGAATGGTCGTGTACGCCGGCCGGCTGCGCTTGGGGAACTCTTCCTGAATCTCGCGGATCGCCGACGGCCCCCGCGACCACAGCGCTTCCATGATTTGCAGTTCCAGCTTGGTGAGTTTCGGCAGCCGCATCGAAAAAACTACCCTCGTATGCAAAGCTACTATAGCAATATGTTTTTTGCAAGAACCTTTGAGCCTTGCGCGCCATGCCACGCCGAAATGCGCGGCAAGACGGGCTCAGCCAACCAGCGGCAATTCTACGTAGGCAACCGCGGTATGCGGCTCCGGGATGGGTTCACCGTCTTCCCGCAGGCCCTCGATGTGCAGTTCAATGGCCTCGCGGATGTTGCGTTCGATCTCCTCAACAGTCCGGCCCGTGGTGATGCACCCTGGAAGATCGGGAACGTAAGCGGACCAATTCCCAGCGCCCTGCTCGATGACGATGGCGTACTTCTTCATCGCGTTTCCTTCAACCCTGCCTGAGATAGAACACTCTTAAGCGTATCAGGGTGCACGTCGTCTCCAAAATAGCCCGGGACGTGAAGCGTCCCCGTTTCAGGGGATGCTTGTATTGACGATGGCTGCCGCGCGTCCGGACGTGGCTCCAGCCATCACCTTCGATCAGCCTGATGAGATCGCGGACTTTCAATAGAATCGTCCCTGAATGAAAGCCGATCCAATCGATCCCGCCCCGCTGGCTACTTGCCTTCCAGCAGGAACGTTGGCGCCAGGCCCGTGAGCGTCGAAAACGACGACGGCCCCGCCACATCCAGCCAGCTCGAGCAGCCCTGAACCGACCCCAGATAGGCGTGCGGCTGCACGTCCACCAGCATCTCCTTCATCATCAGGCTGCCGTATTGCAGCATCGGGAACACCGCGCGCGCAGGCGGCTCCGGAGCCTCCTGCACCACGTACGGCGTGCGCATCGCCTGCCGCAGGGCTTTCTCCCAGTTGAGATCGCTCACTTCGGACCCGCGCACCGGATGCACTTCGGTCGAATTATCGTTGGGCCGCAGCACCAGCTTGGCGCGGTGCTTCATGACGAACTCCGGCAGATCCACGGTGTGGCCCTTGTGCGTGGTCTTGGCGGCCTGCACCAGCCGCGTCCACGGCACAAAATCCTTGATCGCCTTGCGCTCCAGTGCCGGGAACTTCGCCGTCACGGCGTCATCGGTCAGCAGGTCGAACAGAGCCTGCTTCGAACCCAGCTCCGTCCGGAAACTGTTGATCATGCATACGGCACGCTCCTTGGTGGCGCGCACCAGCGGATGATTCAGGTCGAACCGCACCAGGAATTCCTGCAGCTTGATGTTGCGGTACACCAGGTCGATGTTGAACTCGCCGTGGTGCAGCACGTTGTTGCGGTACTCGAGCTGATCCGGCGAAACCACCTCGGTCGCAAAACCTTCGCGCGAGAAAAATTCGGCCAGCAGCAGGCTCTCTGAGGAAACTACCGGCTGGCGAAACTCCACCACCGCGATGTTGGGCTTCTTGTTCTTGCCGCCGGATTCCTTGTACGCCTTGAGAATGGCGGCCAGCAGCGGCTTCACCCCGGGCAGCTTCTTCAGCTTGAATTTCTTGCGCAGCTCCTTGACCGGAGGCGCGTCGTAGTACACATCCGACAAAGACTCGCCGTAAATCGCGCCGGGTGAAGCCACTCCGCTATGGCCGTTGAAGCGGATGGTCCCGTCGTTCATTTGCGTGTGCAGCGTCCCCGCCACGCTGAACGCCGCATAGCCCGGATCCACCGCGGCCAGCATGCGCTCGGCGGGCAAAAGCTGCACCCGCGCCAGCAGCGCCGGGGTCGCAAGCGCCAGCCGCTCCACCCGCTCAATGGCGGAAAGCAGCGCCTCCGACGCCTTCACCATCGCCGCGTAATCGCGGCTCGGGATCAGGTGCGGACGAAGCACCGGAGAAATGGGACCGTCATCCAGCCTGAGCGCCTTCTTGCGTTCCTGCAAGGCTTGCGCCCAACCCAGATCTATATACGGTTCACTTTCGATGAGTTTGTGATAACGGGCGATCGCTTCGCCGACCAGAGTCATGCGTCGTAATGACGTTTAGTATCGCATGCCGGAGCGCGATTTGAAAAGCAGCACGACCCCTCAAATCCAACGCAACTAATTGCAATCAATAGAGTTAAAGAAAAAACAGAAACACCTACCGCTGATTCGATTTCAGGATCTTTTTCCGCAGCCGGATGGATTTCGGGGTCACTTCCACCAGTTCGTCCTCGCGCACGAATTCGATCGCCTGCTCCAGGTTCAGCAACCGCGGAGGCACCAGCCGGATGGCATCGTCGGCGCTGGAAGCCCGCATATTGGTCAGCTTCTTTTCCTTCACGATGTTGACGTTCAGGTCGGCATCGCGCGAGTTCTCGCCCACGATCATGCCTTCGTACACCTCGGTCGCGGGCGATACGAACATTTCCCCGCGTTCCTGCAGATTGAAGATAGCGTGCCCCGTTGTCTTGCCCGGCCGGTCCGCCACCAGAGAACCCGTCGGCCGCATGGGAATCTCGCCCTGCCATTCGATGTAGCCGTGGAACAGCGAGTTCATGATGGCCGTGCCCTTCGTGTCCGTCATCATCTCGCTACGCAGACCGATCAATCCCCGCGACGGCACCAGAAACTCCAGCCGCACCCGTCCCGAGCCGTGATTGATCATCTTCTCCATCTTGCCCTTGCGCCGCCCCAGCTTCTCGATCACCACTCCGATAAACTCCTCCGGGCAGTCGATCACCAGCAGTTCCAGCGGCTCGGAAACTTTGCCGTCGACCTGGCGCGTGATGATCTCCGGCTTGCCGACCCCTAGTTCGAAGCCCTCGCGCCGCATCATTTCGATCAGGATCGCCAGTTGCAATTCGCCGCGGCCCATCACTTTGAACGCGTCCGGCCCGCCGGCTTCTTCGACGCGTAGCGAAACGTTGGTCAGCAGTTCCTTATCCAGCCGGTCGCGCAGATTGCGCGAGGTGACCAGGTGCCCCTCCCGTCCTGAAAATGGCGAGGTGTTGATGGTGAACGTCATGGCGATGGTCGGCTCATCAATTTGAATGTGCTTCAGCGGCATCGGCGTTTCCGCGCTGGTCACCGTCTCGCCGATGGTGATGCCCTCCACGCCGGCGATGGCCAGCACCGCGCCCGGCACGCCCACCGTTTCGTCCACTCGCTTCAGTCCTTCGAAGGAGTACAGTTTCGTAATCTTGGTCTTGTGCATCGAGCCGTCCAGCTTGGCGATGGCGACTTCATCGCCCAGCCGCAGCGTTCCGTTGAACACGCGCCCGATCGCCAACCGTCCCAGGTAATCGCTGTAGTCGAGATTCGCCACCAGCAGTTGCAGCACGCCGTCGGCGTCGCCCGTCGGCTCCGGAATATGATTGACAATCGCCTCAAACAGCGGAAGCAGATTCTTGCCTTCCTGATCCTCCGAGGGATCCATGAGCGCGATGCCCAGCTTCGCGTTGGTATAGATCACCGGGAATCCCAGTTGATCTTCGGCCGCATCCAGGTCGATGAACAGGTCGTAGACTTCGTTCAACACCTCCTGAATGCGCGCGTCCGGACGGTCGATCTTGTTGATCACCACAATCGGGGGCAGCCGCGCCTCCAGAGCCTTCGACAGCACATAGCGAGTCTGCGGAAGCGGCCCTTCGCTCGCGTCCACCAGCAGCATCACGCCGTCCACCAGCTTCAGCGCGCGCTCCACTTCGCCGCCGAAATCGCTATGGCCCGGGGTATCCACGATGTTGATCTTGACGCCGTGGTAGCGAATGCCGGTGGCCTTCGCGAGGATGGTGATGCCGCGCTCCCGCTCCAGGTCGTTCGAATCCATCACCCGTTCGGCGACCTCTTCATTGGCGCGGAAAATACCGCTCTGCCGCAGCATCGCATCCACCAGCGTGGTTTTTCCATGATCCACGTGCGCAATGATCGCCACGTTTCTGAAAGTTGAATTAGACACAGACCTCTATTGTCGCGTGCGACCATGGTACATTGCATGTCCACTCCGGTTTCTGAGCCTTCCATGCTCCCCTCAGTCGTCATCGTCGGACGCCCCAATACGGGAAAATCGACCCTGTTCAACGCCATCCTGCGCGACCGCCGCTCCATTGTCGGCGACGAACCCGGCATCACCCGCGACCGCATCCAGCGCGAAGCCGTGCATCGCGCCCGCCGCTTTCTCCTGATCGATACCGGCGGCATCATCCCCAACGACGACGAACTGATCCCCAGCCAGATCCTCAAGCAGGCGCGCGTAGCCTTGGACACCGCCGCTCAGGTGATCTTTCTGATCGACGGCCGCGCCGAACTTACCTCCGCCGATCGCGACCTCGCCGCCATGCTGCGCAAGCTCGGCAAACCTGTCACCCTCGTCGTCAACAAGATCGACAGCCCGCGCCGCGAGGATCTCGCTCACGAGTTTCACTCCCTCGGCTTCGAGCATCTCTATCCCGTCTCAGCCGAGCACCGTATCGGGCTCGATGAGCTGCTCGATCACATCACCCGCGATTTTCCCGCCTCCAGCGAGGAAGCACTACCGGGCCCGGAAGCTCTCAAAATCAAGGTCGCGATTCTCGGCCGCCCTAACGTCGGCAAATCCACGCTGCTCAACGCCCTCACCGGAACCGAGCGCGCCATCGTCTCGCCCATCGCCGGAACCACACGCGACGCTGTCGATGAAGCCATCACGCTCGAAGGTGTCGACTACGTCTTCGTCGATACCGCCGGCATTCGCCGTAAGGGCAAAACCCACCTGATGGCCGAAAAACTCTCGGTGGTCATGGCGCGCAAGCATCTGCGCATGTCCAACGTCGCCATCCTGGTGCTGGATGCGAGCGAGCCCGAAGGCGTAGTCGCCCTCGACGCTACCATCGCCGGCTACGCTCACGAAGAAGGTCGCGCCGTAATCCTGTGCGTGAATAAATGGGACATCTCCGCGGAAAAGAGCAGGCGCAAATTCCTGGAAACGATCCGCGACAACCTGAAGTTTCTGGATTACGCTCCGGTGGTTTTTGTCTCCGCGCACAAAAAGCAGGGAACCCGCGCGCTGTTTCCCCTGATCCAGAAAGCCTACCGGGCAGCATCAAGACACATCGGCACCGGCGAGCTCAACCGCTTCGTCGAAACGCTGCACTGGGAGTACGACGCCAAGATCCACTACATCACCCAGGGATCCGTGCGGCCGCCCACCTTCATCGTCTTCACCGATCGTCCCAACCTGCACTTCTCCGCGCAGCGCTTCCTGATCAACCGCCTGCGCGAGAAATTCGATTTCGCCGGGACGCCGATTGTAATCAAGACCAAGCGCCGCTGATTTACGTGCTGAGCCTCAGTGCTGACTATCACGCCCCGGCGCGCTCCGCCTGGCTGGACCGGTACGCTTCCAGCACCGTCTTGACCGGACCGCTGGTCACCACCCGCCCGCGCTCCAGCCAGATCGCGTGCTGGCACAGCATGCTCACCAGTTCCTTGGAATGCGAGGCCAGCAGGATGGTCTTACCCTCCCGTTGAAACCGCTGCATCCGCTCCAGGCATTTGGCGTAGAAGGCCTGATCGCCGACGCCGATCACCTCGTCGATCAACAGCACGTCGGGGTCGGTGTGGACCGCCACGGAAAAAGCCAAGCGCATCAGCATGCCGCTCGAATACGTCCGCAGCGGTTCATCGATAAAATCGGCGACGCCCGAAAACTCGACCATCTCCGCGAAGCGTTCCGCGGTCTGCCGCCGCGTCAGACCCAGCATCGCGGCGTTGATGCGCACATTTTCCGCGCCGGTCAGATCGGGATGAAAGCCCGAGCCCAGTTCCAGCAGCGCCGCCATCCGGCCTTGCACTTCAATCTGTCCGGAATCCGGCAGCGCCAGCCCGCAAGCCAGGTTCAGCAGCGTGCTCTTGCCCGCTCCGTTCGGCCCCACCAGGGCCAGTCCGTCGCCCTGCGGAATCCGGAAGGAGACGTTGTCCAAAACCTGCAGGCGTTGCGCCCGCGCGGGATGAAACAGCTCCGCCACTCTCTGCCGCAACAAGCGCTGGCCAGTGTGATGCGGAAAGGATTTGGACACCCGGTCGAACACCAGCGCGGCGCTCATAGGTGTTCGTAGAAGCGCGGCTTCAACCGGCGGAACATCCACAGTCCCAGCCCCGAAGTCACCGCCGCCGCGATGGCCAAGTTCCGCACCAGCGACGCCGCCGGCGCCTGATGATCGATCATGATGTTGCGCATCGCCATCACCAGCGCCGCCACCGGATTCACGCGGTACACTTCGGCATAGCGATGCGGGATGATGCTGAAATCGTAGAAAATCGGCACCAGCCAGAACAGCACCAGGTTGAAGGATTCCACCACGTAGCGCGTGTCGCGGATGAAGACATTCACCGCGCTGGCCCCCAGCGCCAGCCCGCACACAAACACGATGTACAGCAGCCACACTACCGGAAGCCATAGCCAGCTTGCCGCCGGAGGCAGCCGGAAGAACACCGCAAACGCCAACAGCAGCAGGAACTGAATCAGCAGGTGAACGCAATTGGAGAGCACCGCCGCCACCGGCACCACCTCGCGCGGTACAGGCACGCGCTTGACCAGGCCCGCGCTATCTAGAATCGAAGTGGTCCCGGTGAGCAGCGCGGTGGCGAAGAAATTGTAAGGAATCAGTCCGCACAGAATGAACAGGGGGTACGCCGGCAACGTCTTATTCGCAAACACGTTGGAGAAGATGAACGTCATCACACCCATCATCACCAGCGGATTGATCAGGCTCCACAACACTCCCAGGCTCATGTTACGGTAGCGGATGCGAAAATCCTTGAGGATCAGATTTTCGAAAAGGAAAAGCAGGTCGCCTCCCCACTTGCGCTGCTGGGCAATCATTGGTCTCGCGTGGTCATCGTGAAAAACTCAGTATACAACGCCGGATCGATGGTTCCCCGGGGGGCCTATCACTGCCGCTCCGGCGCCTTGTTCCTCCGCTTGCGTTACATGGGCTGAATTAGGTTTAATGGAGCTTCCTATTTGGAGCAATTGTTTTGCACCCAGCGGTCGATAATACCGAAGCCGTCCTGGACTGGCTCTGCGAGCAGTTTCCGGAGGCTTCCCAAGAGAAAGGCCTCAAGGACTTTATCGGGCAACAGCTTTTGGTGGCCGGGGAGTTCGGATTGAAATCGCAGCCTGCGTGCGCCGCTTATGTCGGCGTAGCGTGGTTAACGGGATCCGATTTCGCAACCGCTTTTCCAGAGGCTCAGGAGATCCTGCGAGACGAACGCACGCCGGGCGACCTGAAAGCGCATTGGCTGATACGCTGGTGCGCCACTATGTTCGCGAACACTTGGAACGCCAGATGACCTGGGGAACGATGCTGCGGAGAGCCGTTGAAGAGGTCTCTGGCGGAATTTTAATGCCGCAGGCAGAGGCAGCCATGGATCGCTCCTCAGTTTTCGGTGCCCTCAACACGGTGGCAGAGTGGTTCGAATCGGAAAACGAGGGCTCGACCTTGGACGGGCGCCTGGTGGTGCACTCCCAGGTCGATTGGGAGTACCGGCAGCCGCACGGAAGGAGATGGACTTGGCCGGAGATCGAGGAGGCAAAAACGAAGAGTTATGTGGCGGAAACTCCTTGCTGCAAGCAGATCCGGCAGCAGGACCGAGGGGTCCCCAAGCGGACGGTGTTTTATATTAACGGGATCATGACCTCCCCCGTCCAGCACGAGCGCTCGCTGCGCCAGACTGCTGAAGTGGCGTGCAAATTTCTCATCGGTGTCTACAATTCGACACGAGGTTTCCTGCTCGACGCCATTGAAACAGGTTACGAGCGCCT
>CAWISY010000251.1:0-8743 GCA_963838455.1 Bryobacterales bacterium | reverse complement strand
AAGGTTCAGAGTACGGAACCACTTTAACCGGCTGCTGATCAGCTTCGAGCAGCCACACCTTGCGATCCGGATAATAGCGGATCAGCTCGGCATTCTGCGCTCCCATGTCCTGGGCCCACACGGTTTGGGAGGCGTCGATATCGGCGTGGTTCCAGACCCATTCGTTGTCCAGGCGATGCTCGGGCGAGTAGCGGACCAAAACCAACTGGCGGCCGGGCATGCGTGCAAGCTGGCGAACGATGGAGTCGCGAGCCTGGGCAAACGGCGATACCCCAGGGCCGAAGCGAACGACCCCGGTTACGTCGGAGGCGAATTGATACACCATCAGGCCGGCGAACACGCAGGCCAGCACGGGTCCCGCGGACCATCCAGAGGGTCGCCAGTGGCACAACCGCGCGAGCGTTTGCAGTAATCGCAAGTAGATCAAGCCGGCGATGGGAGCGGCGTAGTGGAACTGGAAGCCGCTTACCGGCGCCAGCGCGAGCAGCACGAAGCCGGCCAGCAGCAGGACCGTGACTTTCTCCTCCGGCGTTTTGAGCGCATAGGGCCAGACCAGGGGCGGGATCAGTAACGGCCACAATCCGAAGAAGAAGTCGTAGGCTTCCGAGAGTTTTTCCAGGAGCACGTCAAAGGGTGCGCCGCGCGTGGCGCGCCACAGGTCCAGATTCCAGCCGGTATAGATGGCGCGGATGGTGGCGTGGCGATAGACCGGCTCGGGACGCAAGGGCATGAACAGGAACATGGGCGCGATCACGTACTGCTTGTCGTAAAGGGCATGCGGCATCACCAGAGCGTCGCCGGTGACTTGTTTGTTTACGTAAGCCCCTGCGCCAGCCGCAATGGCAACGACCAGGAGCGCCGCGGGCGCGGCTCGCAGGCAGCGGGCTCGATATTCGCGCGGAAATTTGCGCCAGGCCCAGGCGATGACGACAAGGGACTCCAGCGCCAGGACCGCGCCCTCCCATGGCCGCGAGTGCATCAGAATCGCGATGCCCGCGGCGAAGGTGATCCAATGCGCGGCTTGTTGCCTGCGCCAGATGCGGACCAGCGCGCCGGTCACCAGCGCGCCTCCGGTGGCGGGCAAGGCTCCGCCCCAGTAGGAATTGACCCAGTAGCTGAAGGCGCCGCAGTGCAGCGCGAAGAGAATGGCCCCCAGGAGCGCGAAATCGGCGGCGATCCAGCCTTGCAGCATCCAGCAAATGGCCGCACACATCAGGCCGGCGCTCAGGTACACGCCGATCCACGGCTGGCCGAAGAACTTTTGTCCGAAGGCCAGCAGAAGCCCTTGGAGCGGCGGATACTTGGATGCATAGACCGGCTGCATCAACTCATGCTCGGTTTCAAAGTGCTGCCACATTGGATGCGGAGGATTGGCCAGGTGTCCGGAAGCGTAAGTCTCACCAGCGAGAAGGTAGCTGAATTCGTCCTCGGCCGCGGGCACGGGCGGCGGATCCCAGGGAAGCAGGGCGGCGCGAATGCCGAGCGTCAGAAACAGCACGGCGACGCAAGCCAGCAACTCGCGCTGCGCCAGCCATTGGTAGCCGCGAAGAAGCGCTGGCCGCGGCCGCACGTCCGTTCGAGCCGGCGTGAAGGGAGCGCCGGCTATTGTGCTGGTATCGTTCATCGGGCAGCGGCCTCCGGGTAGGGAACTAAGCGCGGCGGAATGGAGTCGGCCTCGAGCACCCACACCTTGCGGTCATGAAAATAATCGAGCAGCGGCGCATCCTGCTGCGGGCCCATCTCATGAGCCCACACGATGGCCGAAGCATCGATATCGGCGCGGTTATAAATCCATTCCTCATGCATGTCATGTTTGGGCGAGTAGCGCACCAGCACCAGTTGCTTGCCGGTCTGTTGCTCCAGTTCGTGAATCACCTCGGCACGGCGGACCGGGTATACCCAATCCGGCATGCGCAGGTGGACGAAGAAGTTCACGCCTTGCACGAACTGGATACCGAAGAAGGTCACGAGGAACACGCCAACTGCGAACCCGAGCGGCTTTCTCGCAGGACGCCAATCGTACAGTCGCGAAAGGGTCTGCAGGAAGCGCGCATACAGCAATCCGGCGATGGGCGCGGAGTAATGCGGCTGGTAACCAATCAGCGGAAGATTGGCCAGCGCGATGAACGCGACCAGGATCACCACGGTGAGCCGCTCTTCGGCAGTTTTCAGGGGATAGGGCCAGATCAGCGGCGGGACGAGCAGCGGCCAGAATCCGAAGAAAAAGTTGTACAGGTCCGTCCGCTTGTCTAGGGTGACGCCCAGGGGGTCTTGGCGCATGTTGTGCCATAGGCCCTCGTCCCAGCCGGCGGCAGTGCGAAGACTCGCGTGGTGGTAGACCGGCTCCGGAGCCAGCGGAAGAAAAGCGAACATCGGTGCGATGCCGTACTGCTTCTGATACAGGGCATAGGGCATGGTCAACGCATTGCCGGTGACGCGATAGTCGATGTAGGCCACAGCGCCGGCCGAGATCATCAGGATCAAGGCGGCCGCTGGCGCCGCGCGCCAGCATCTGCCGCGAAGATCGACGGGGAATCGACGCCACTGCCAAGCCAGCACGGCGGTGACGATGGCTCCCAGCACCGCTCCTTCAAAGGGACGCGAGTGCATCAGAATCGCGAGACCGAGGGCCGCGGTCGCCAGATGCGAGGCTTGCCCGCGACGCCAGACGCGCACTAGACCGCCAAGAACCAGCGCGCCTCCGATGGCCGGCACGGCTCCGCCCCAGTAGGAATCCATCCAGGAACTGAGGATCGCCACGCGCAGCAGGAACAGGGTTGCGCCTAGCAGCGCGGCGTTCGGCGTGAGCCAGCCTTGCAGCATCCAGCACACAAAGAAGCACATCAGCCCGGCGCTCAAATAAACGCCCACCCAGGGATGCCCAAAGAACTTCTGTCCGAAGGCCAGCACCAAGCCTTGCAACGGCGGGTATTTCGAGGCGTACACCGGCCGCATCAGCTCATGGATGGTTTCGAAGTGCTGCCACATCGGGTGTGGCGGATTCACCAGGCGTCCGGAGGCGTACGTATCCGCGGCAAGAAGATAGCTGAACTCGTCTTCGATGATCGGTTCGGGCGCCGGAACGGCGGGTAGCAGCAGCGCGCGGATGCCGAGCGTCAGCACCAGGATCACGGTGCACGCCAGCAGCTCGCGCTGCGCCAGCCATTCGTAGGCGTGAAGCAGGCGATCGGCGTGAAGCAACAACCCGGATCGACGGGGACTTGCCGCGGGGATGGGAACCGAGAGGGTTTCCACACCCTTAGATCGTCCGGCCGAAGCCGGAAGTTTAATGCACTGGTCTGTTTATGACGCGGCCGGAAGCGGCGCTTAGCTGCCGATCTTGACTAGCTCCACTTCGAATACCAGCGTGGAGTTCGGGGGAATGCTGGGCGAAGGGGAAGCCGGACCGTAGGCGATGTCTGAGGGGCAGACCAGGCGCGCCTTGCCGCCCACTTTCATCATCTGGACGCCTTCGGTCCAGCACTTGATCACTCCGTTGAGCGGGAAAGTAGCGGGTTCGCCGCGCTTATAGGAGCTGTCGAACTCCGTGCCATCGGTGAGCGTGCCCTTGTAGTTGACCGTCACCATATCGGTAGCCTTGGGCGAGGGACCGGTTCCCTTGGTCAGATCTTTGTAAACGAGGCCGCTGGCGGTCTTGACCGCGCCAGGCTCGGCGGCAGCTTTTGCCAGGTAGGGGTCGGTGGCGGGCGCCGGTGCGGGCGCTGGGGCAGCAGCGGGGGCTGGCTCCGAGCTCGCGGTGGGGAGCGAACTCACGGGTACTGACGACGAGCAGGACACCAGCACAAGCGGCATGGCTAGAAGGAAAAAACGCATAATCACAGGGTAACATCGAGTGCACGTTCTGACGGCTGGCGGCGTCTGAGGTGAGTGAGAGGAGGCTCGATGCGCAAGGTACTTGCCTTCACAATTACCGCGGGATTGGCCGCGCGGCTTTTCGGACAGGCCACGCCTGCGGGGACTGGCGACTTCCGCTTCCAGCACGCCGGAACGGTCCAGGAGTTCCAGGAACTCGTCAATTTGATCCGGACGATTACCGAGATTCGGGACGTTACTGCGGAAAATGAAGGACGATCGCTGCACGTTCGCGGAACGGCGGAACAGGTGGGGCTTGTGGGCTGGCTGGTGAAGCAGTTGGACCAGCCCGTGGACCGCGCCGCGACTCCGGCGGTG
Organism: Bryobacterales bacterium; assembly: GCA_963838455.1. GTDB lineage: Bacteria > Acidobacteriota > Terriglobia > Bryobacterales > Bryobacteraceae > Palsa-187. The sequence goes on along the minus strand of CAWISY010000251.1, from coordinate 4,552 downwards.
CTGGAATTCAAGGGCCCCGGCGACGATGTCACGCGGATTCTGTATCTGCCGCACACGGCCACGGTGCAGGACTTTCAGGAAGCCGCCAACGCGACGCGAACCCTGACAGAAGCGCGCCGCGTGTTCACCTACAATGACGGCCGAGTCATCGCTATCCGGGACACTCCGGCCACGGTCGCCATGGCAGCGTGGATGGCCGGCGAGTTCGATGCCGCCAGCGATCCGCATGCTCCGAAGACCTCGGGCGTGCGCGAGTACAGCGCGTCGGCGAACGATGTCGTGCGCCTGTTCCCGGTGCCGAATGCGAAATCCGTGCAGGATTTTCAGGAGATCGCTAACGCGACGCGGACCACCGCCGAGATCCGCCGCGTATTTACCATTAATACGACGCGGCTTATGGCGGTGCGCGTGACGCCGGACGAGATCGCGATGGCGGGCTGGCTGCTGACGCAGCTCGACCGGCCGGTTGCGGCAGGAGCGGCTGTAGCGCCGGAGTATCGCGTTCCCGGCGCAGCCGACGACGTGGTGCGTGTCTACCATCTGCCCCAGACCGAAACGCTGGCGGAATTTCAGACGGAAGTTACTGCGATGCGGTCGGGTTCCGGCATCCGGCGCGTGTTCACTTACAATACGCGGCGCGCGGTTGCCGTGCGGGGCACGGTGAATCAGCTCGCTGTGGCCGAGGTTTTGATGAAGGATCTCGAAGGCCCGCGCCAGTAGAATGTCCGCTCCCTCCGGTCACGGCTCAGTTTACGCGATCAGAGCCGTGACCATAGGGAGCGGACCGTAAAGCTACCGCCGAAGGGGCTGCGGGGAAGCGCGGATGGCTCGCTCAAACGCCCAGCCGCGGATGTGATTGATCTGCTCCTTCATGGTGCGCGAAAGCGGGACCAGCTTGACGGCGATGTTGATCAGGTCCTGCTCCGTCACCGCGCGGTCGGCGAGTTTTGCCTTGGTAATGGAGGAGATTACGCACTGCTCCACTTCCGCGCCGGTCCAGCCGGTGGTAAATTGCCCCATCTTTTCCAGGTTCATGCCGGAGATGTCGACGCCGCGGCGCGTGAGGTGAATGCGGAAAATGTCGATGATTTCGGCTTCGAAGGGCAGGTCCACGAAGAAGACTTCGTCGAAGCGGCCTTTACGGATCATTTCCGCAGGCAGGAGATCGATGCGATTGGCGGTGGCGGCGACAAACAATCCGCGCGCTTTTTCCTGCATCCAGGTGAGGAAGAACGCGAAGATGCGGCCTTGCTCCCCGCCGGAGTTGGTGGAGGTGATGCCCATCTCGATTTCGTCGAACCACAGGACCGCGGGCGCCATATCCTCCATCATTTTGCACGCTGCGACGAAAGCGCCTTCGGGCTTGCCGTGGCGGCCGGAGAAGATCTCGATCATGTCGATGCGGTACAGCGGAAGCTGGAACTGATTGGCGATGGCCTTCACCGAAAGGCTCTTGCCGCAGCCGGGGATGCCCATCATCAGCAGGCCTTTGGGCACGATCTCCGCGCTGATGGTATCGCGCAGCTCGAATAGTTTGCGGCGCTCGGTCAGCCATTTCTTGAGGGTTTCCAGACCGCCGACATCGCTCAACTGCGTTCCTTCGGAGATGAATTCGATGACTCCGCTGCGGTTGACCAACTGCCGCTTTTCTTCGAGCAGCGCGGGCAGCGATTCGGTGCCCAGCGCCCGGCCGGAGCCTCCGGCGCGCCGCAGCGCGTAGCCGGCTTCATCGAGCGTGAGCCCTTGCAGGGCGTTGGCAAACTGGAACACGATCTCGTCGCTCAAATCCGGGAGCTGCCGGCGCACGAACTCAGCCAGCTCGACGCGGTCGGGCTGGCGCAGCTCGATGAACATCACGCTGCGCTCGACTTCGGCGGGAATGAAGCGCACCGGCGACGAGATTACCGTGAATTTGTCCTGATCGAGGCACAGGTGATACACGTCGCGCAGGCGCCGGCGGGTTTCCGGGGAATCGCGCAGGGGCTCGTGAAAGTCCTGCAGGTGGAAGATGCCTGGGCCTTGGTGCGCGGCAACGAAATCGAGGGCCGCGCGCGGTGACTCGGTGCCGGGCTGCGGATCTTCGTTGTCCCGGCGCATGCCGGTGGTCAGGCTCCAGGTCCAAACCGGCAGCGGCTTGGCGAAGAGGTCCTGGGCGACCTCCCTTAAAACATTCGAGACCCGCTGCTCCTCCGTGGTGTGGATGTAGGTGAGCGGACGGCCGGAATGAAACACCTCGCGGAGGGTTTTGGCGGCGCGGCTTTCGGTCTTCTGGCCGGAGGCGGCATCGACGTGGGTGTCGATCCGGGTAACAGCGGGGGCAACAACAGTAAGTTCAGGCGCCATCTCTTCTATTATGACGAGCGGCGAAGGTGGAAAGACTTCATCAAAAGGCGCTACGGGCGGCGCGGCACCCAGCAGATGGGCGAATGGGTCATGACGATTTCGCCCTTCTGGTTGCGCGTGGTGATCGAGAACTTGATGATGCCGAACCGAGGGTTGGACTCCGACGGCTGCATGGAGGCGATCTCCATATCGATGCTTAATGCGTCGCCGGGCCGCACCGGCAGGTGCCAGCGCAGATTCTCGACGCCCATGCCGAGCACTTCGGTATCGCCCAGCGGCTTGGCCTCTGCGATCAGCCGCATGGCCAGGGCGGCGGTGTGCCATCCGCTGGCGATGATCCCCTTGAAGCGGGTGCGCGAGGCGGCTTCGGGGTCCAGGTGGATGGGCTGCGGGTCATAGGCGCGGGCGAAGGCCAGGACCTCGGCTTCGGTCACATCGACGGGGCCGGCCGAGACGCGATCGCCGACGGTGACATCTTCAAAATAGAGATGGGAGGGCATCCGAAAGGGCGCGGGTTATAACTTGAGCAGAGCGCGCAGGCGCTTGGTCTGAACGCGGCTCACCGGGATTTCGGATTGCTTCTTATCGTCCATGCGGAGCTGGAAGCTGGACTTGAACCACGGCACCACTTCCTTGATGCGGTGAATGTTGACCAGGTAGGAGCGGTGCACGCGCCAGAAGGTCTCGGGATCGAGGTTGGATTGCAGTTCCTCAATGGTGCGGTAATTCGACTGCCCTTCCAGATTCGACGCGACTACGGTGATGAGGCCGTCCTCAATGGTGGCGTAGACCACTTCGCGCGCATCGACAATGAAGTTGCGCTGATTGCTCTTGACCAGCAGCTTGGTGCGTTGCAGCGTGGGCTTGGGCGGAGGCAGATCCGGCATAGTCTTGGCGCGCTCAGCCACGCCCTTGCGCGCGCGCTCGATGGTCATGGCGAGCCGTTCTTTGTCGATGGGCTTCAGCAGGTAATCGAGGGCTTCCCAGCGGAACGCCTCCACCGCGTACTGGTCGTAGGCGGTGACCATCACGACGTAGGGCATCGGAACCCCGGACTCGCGCATGCGGCGAATCACGCCCATCCCGTCCAGGCCGGGCATCTGGACATCGAGAAACACCAGATCCGGCTCCAGATCCTCGACGAGCTTGAGCGCTTCCAGGCCGTTGGAGGCCGTGGCGGCGATCTCGATATCGGGGAAGTCCCGCAACTGGTAGGCGAGTTCGTCGGAGGCGAGCTTTTCGTCGTCCACCAGGATCGCGGTGATGGTGGTAACCGCGCGATTCTGCATCTCCTGTTAGTATAGCGTTCATGCGAAATGCGGGGATGAAAAGGTCGACTCTACTTGCGGCCGCGCTGCTAGGATGCGCCGCGTGCTCGCTTCCACCTGCGGGGCCGATGCAGCACGACTCGGCCCGCGTCGCTCTCGATAACGCCAAAAGCGCTCACATCAATCTCAATATGGGCGGCGGGGAACTGAAGGTCAGCGACGGAGCCGAGATTCTGCTCAACGCCAGCTTCGATTACAACGTGCCGGAGTGGAAGCCGACGGTGGAGTCGAACGGGCTCGGCGACGTGACCATCCGGCAGGGATCGAACGGCGGACACATCGGCCGCAATCAGCAGAATAACTGGAGCATCCAGTTGAATCCCGAGGTGCCCATGGAGATCCTGACCAAGCTGGGCGGCGGGGAGGCGACGCTGAATCTGGGCAAGCTCAATCTGCGCCACGTGGAGATGGATATGGGCGCGGGGGATCTCACGATTGACCTGCGCGGGTCGCCGAAGACCAGTTACGACGTTCGGGCGCGCGGCGGCGCGGGCGATGCGACGATCTATCTGCCGCCGGGCGTGGGAATCGAGGCCACGGCAACCGGCGGGATTGGCGATGTCGAAGCCTCCGGCCTGCATCAGGACGGGCATCGCTATTACAACGATGCGCTCGGGAAATCGGACGTGACGGTACGGCTGGATATTCAGGGCGGAGTGGGCTCGATTCGGCTGGTTTACGGGAGTTGAGTCCGTTAGCGTGGCCTGATCGCGTCCCTACCCTCAAAGCGCTTGTCTTTCTCCCATCCGCGCGGTGTCAAGGCCATGGCCTCTTCTTTGGCTGCCTTGTCCGCATCCTTCGACGCCGAAGCTTGCCTAAAGAAGGTGCGAAACAGGTATCCGCCAACCACGGCAAGGAACTCCCAGTTCTTCCCGGCCGCT
>CAWISY010000250.1:0-62585 GCA_963838455.1 Bryobacterales bacterium | reverse complement strand
AATTGAGTTTGTTGGAGTGGCCAAGGCGCAGTACTACATCGAGAGGCTCGCGGAGCAACTGACAGAGCTGGACGGCGGGCCGCTCTTCCTTGTGCATGACGGTCAATCGGGCACATCGGACGAACTTATTCAACCCGCTGTAAGCGCAGTACGGCTGGGTGAGCCGATCGAGAACACCCCGCTTAGCCACTTGCTGAATCGATTATCGAAGGGCACTCACACCCTTCGCATCTGGTACGCGGGAAATACAGACGCCCATCTGCAGGTAAAAGATTGCGGATCGTGGGAAGCGGCTATGCGGGAGTTTCGCGACCAAGCTGAGCGAACCGGGATAGTCGGAATCCGTACCCGTTTCTGATCGGGCCCTTTGTCGAACACTGGCATACGTGGGCTACCACTGCGAGGGAGAATGAACCATGCCGATGAAGAACCCCCCTCACCCCGGAGGCTTCGTACTCCGTCAGTGCATTGAGCCTTTGGGCTTGAGCATCACGGACGCTGCCGCCGCTCTTGGCGTTACGCGCACCACACTCTCCGAACTGGTGAACGAAAAGCGCGGCATATCACCAGAAATGGCCGTTAGGCTGTCTAAAGTCTTCGGCGGCAGCGCCGAAAGCTGGCTGGTCCAGCAGGCCCAGTACGACCTTGCGCAAGTTCGCGCTGACCGGCTGAAGCTGAAACGGCTGGAACTGGCCTAAGGGACGAAGCCCCGGTCGGAACCTAGCCTCCGTCTGCGCCGTCGGGGTGCAGTGCCGACATCGCCGCCGTCGCTGGCGCCGCCACTGCGCGACTCCTGCGAGTTGGTGGAGTTCTTGCCATCCTCTAGATGGCCGACCTCCGTCAGGAATGACGTTGGGCTATGATGGGGGCAAATGAGACAAGCGGTGGTCTTCAAAGGCGAAGATGGGCAATGGGTGGCGGAATGCTTGAGCCTGCCAGGCTGCGTGAGCCAGGGGGAAACTCGCGAGGAAGCCGTCAATCAGATTCGCCAGGCGATTCAACTCTACATCAAGGTGTTGGAGGAAGATCACCTGCCCATTCCTGAAGAGCACTTCGATACGCTCCTGGTCGCGGTTTGAGTAAGCTGCCGCACGTCTCGGGCCGCGATTGCGTAAGGCGTTAGGGAAGGTGGGCTTCCGATTGCGTCGGCAGGAAGGGAGCCACATGGTGCTCCGCCGCGACGAACCGTTTGCCCAAGTAGTGGTCCCGGATCACAAGGAATTGGATCGCGGCACCTTGCGAGCGATCCTGCGGGGAGCGGGAGTGGCGATAGAGGAATTCATCGCCTTGTTAGCATGAACCGCTCGGCCTCGCTACTTCGGCCGCGCGTCTATTTGAGACGAGCTACTAGCACCGTCTGATACCCCAGCAGCCCCGGCATCAGCCGCGTGAAGACGGCCAGCACATTGGTGATCAGCTTCATGGGCAGGGATTGTGGATCGAGGCCCAGCACAAGCTCGAACGGCATCACCGTCGAGCGCTCCCGCACAATCGAGTAGCCGTTCTGCTCCAGCAGCAGCCGAGCGGTCTTGCGCGTGAAGAAGGTCACATGCGTGCGATCCAGAATGCCGCGTTCGGTATAGTTGAACTGCCCGAACAATAGCATCATGCGCACGCTAATATTAGCGACGTTGGGCAAGGATACGATTACCTGCCCGCTCGCGCCCACTAATCCGCGGCATTCGCGCAGAATCCGCTCCGGCGAGCGCAAGTGTTCCAGAATATCCAGCAGCAGCACGCGGTCGAAGCGTTTTCCCTGAAGCCGCTCCACCACCGGCGCTATCCCAGAGTCCAGGTTCGCGCTGAAGTACTGCACGAAGGCGTCCGGGTTGACGGGCTCGGCTAGCAGATCCACGCCGGTGACGCGATTGCCGTTTTTCTTCAGCTCCGCGGCGAAGTCTCCGCCGCCGCAGCCGACATCCAGGACCTCGTGATTGCTGCCGACCATGCCTCTCACGTAATCGTGGCTGGAATAGCGGCTGTGCTTAATCGGGTAGTGGACAAAGTATTCGGCGAACTCCGGATACCGCCCCACGCTGCGGCAAGTGCTCCGGTAACGCCGCACCGCCCGGAACACGTCGCGCGCGTAGCGCACGCCGTTGACGTAACAGATCTCGTTGCCGTAGTAAGTCGGGATGGGAACTTCGTGGATCTTGAATCCCTGATGGTGCAGCTTGATGATGATCTCCGTATCGAAGTGGAAATCATCGGTCATGTGGGTGAAATCGATGCGGCGCAGCGCGGCCAGGCTGTAGGCGCGGTAGCCGCTGTGAAACTCCGTCAGGTTCAGGCCCAGCGCGGCGTTTTCGAAGATCGAAAGAATGCGGTTGCCCAGGTACTTGTACAGCGGCATTCCGCCTTTGAGCGGGCCGCCGTAGGTCTTCATCATGCGCGAGCCGAAAACCGCATCGGCCTCGCCCGCCACGATGGGCTGGTACATTTGCGCTAGAATCTCCGGGGCGTACTGGCCATCGCCATGCAACAGCACAACGATGTCGAACCCTTTTTCCATGAAGTAGCGGTAGCCGGCCTTCTGGTTGCCGCCGTAGCCCAGGTTCTTTTCGTGCTTCAGCACGGCCAGCTTGGGCAGCCGCCGCAGCGCCTTGATGCCCATCGCCAGCTCATAGGTGGCATCCTGGCTGGCATCGTCAAAGATGGCGATCTCCTCCACGTTGGCCCACACATTCGGGGAGATGCGCTTCAGCACCTTGGTCAGCGTGGTGACCGCGTTATAGGTGACGATCAGGATGCCGATGCGTTTGCCCTGGCACTTGGCGGATTCCGAGTCGTCCTGCCAGGCTCCGGCGTGCAGCGCCGGCATCGGCTCAAACGGGAGCGGCTGCGGAGCGGCGTCGACCGGCAGCCTCTCGATCACATCGGATTGCGTGGGCGCAGCCATCGAGGACTCCTCTCCCTCAGAATACCTCCCTCACGGTATTTCTGACCTTAAACAAATTCTATCTTTGTTTAGCATAGCCGTATGGAACCGGCCGCGGCGACACAAGGGACGGGCGAAACCTCCGACCGCACCTTCGGTCTGACCATCGGCGCGCTGCTGGCCGCGTTCGGCATGCTCCCGATAATCCATCGGCAGCCGCCCCGGTTCTGGCTGATGGCCCTAGGAGCCACGTTGCTGGTTACGGCCGTCGCCGCTCCCGAAGCCCTGCGCCCAGTCAAGCGAGCCTGGTTGTTCCTCGGGTTTCTGATGGGATTGGTGGTCAGCCCGATCGTTCTGGCACTGGTCTTCTACCTGGTGATCGCGCCCGGCGGATTCCTCATGCGGCTGTGCGGCGTGGACCCGCTCAAGCTGCGGCGCCGGACTTCGGCCAGTTTTTGGCGAGAACGTTTCGGCCCTTCCTCCACTATTAAAGAGCAGTTCTAAAAGGCAGAACGGCTTCCTTCGGTCGCGGCTCAGCCCTGCCTCCGGTGGGACCGGATGGGACAGCCTGTGACGTCGCTCGGCGTCTTTCTTTCAGAGCCGCGACCGGGGCGCCCGCTGGGCCCAGCAGAGGTTCGGTCATTCCTCGCAGGAAACCGCTTCCTCCGGTCGCGGCTCTGTCTAGTCACAGATCAGTGCCCGGCGCCGTGGACTCACGGAGCCACGACCAGAGGGAGTGGAAGATGCGCGACTTATTCCGATACGTGGCCGGACGCAAGAAATACTGGCTGCTGCCGGTGATCTTCGTACTGTTGATCATGGGCGGGCTCCTGGTGCTGGCCCAGGGCAGCGTGCTGGCGCCATTCATTTACACGCTGTTTTAAGGCGGGTGTCCCGAAGACGCGTGAAGATCCTCGGCATCTCGGCCTTCTATCACGACAGCGCCGCCGCCCTGGTCAAGGACGGCCGTATCGTCGCCGCGGCTCAGGAAGAGCGCTTCAGCCGCATCAAGCACGACGCGGGTTTCCCCTCGCAAGCGATTGCCTACTGCCTGCGCCACGCCGGAGCTCGATTGCGAGACGTCGATCACACCGTCTTCTACGAAAAGCCGCTGCCCAAATTCGAGCGCTTGATCGAGACCTACCTGGCCTTCGCCCCGCGCGGTTTCGCGTCTTTCCGCACGTCCATGCCGCTGTGGATCAAGCAGAAGCTGTTCCAGCGCTCCCTGCTGGTCAAACAGCTCCGCCGGATCGATCCGGGTTGGAATGAATCGCTTCTGTTCACGGAGCATCACCAGAGCCACGCCGCCAGCGCCTTCTTCCCCTCCCCGTTCGAGACGGCGGCTGTGCTCACCATGGACGGCGTGGGCGAATGGCCGACCACTTCTTTCGCCATCGGCGACGGCAACCGCCTGGAGATCCGGCGCGAGATCCACTTTCCCCACTCGCTCGGCCTGCTGTACTCGGCCTTCACCCACTACACCGGCTTCAAGGTGAACTCCGGCGAGTACAAACTCATGGGCCTGGCGCCCTACGGCGAGCCGGTCTACGCACGGCAGATCTTCGATCACCTGATCGAGGTCGCCCCCGACGGATCGTTCCGGTTAAACATGGAGTACTTCAACTACTGCGTCGGCCTGACCATGACCAGCGAGCGCTTCCACCAGCTCTTCGGAGGCCCTCCCCGCCAGCCCGAGCAACTCCTCACGCAGCGGCACATGGATCTGGCCGCATCGATTCAAACGGTGCTCGAGGAAGTGGTCCTGCGCATGACCAGTTCGCTAGCGGCGGAAACCGGTCTCGAAAATCTTTGCCTGGCCGGAGGGGTCGCGCTGAACTGTGTGGCCAACGGCAAGATCCTGCGCGACGGGAAATTCAAGCGCCTGTGGATCCAGCCCGCTTCCGGCGATGCCGGCGGAGCCGTGGGCGCGGCGTTAGCGGCCCATCACTTGTACCTGAACCAGCCGCGCGGGACCGATTCCGGCGACGGCATGTCGGGCGCCTACCTCGGCCCCGAGTTTAGCGACGACGAAATCGCCGCCGAGTTAACCTCGCTGGGCGCAGCCTTCGAGCGGCTTACGCCGCGGCAGTTCCTCGAGGCAACGGCGAATGATTTGGCCGAAGGCAAAGCCGTGGGCTGGTTTCAGGGCCGCATGGAGTTCGGCCCGCGAGCCCTGGGTGCGAGGTCGATCCTGGGCGATGCCCGCTCGCCCACCATGCAGCGTACGCTCAACCTCAAGGTCAAGTTTCGCGAGTCCTTCCGCCCCTTCGCCCCGGCCGTCACGCGCGAATCCGCCCCAGCTTGGTTTGACCTGGATGCTTGGTTCGACCTGAGCGCCGGCAGCCCCTACATGCTCCTGGTGGCCAACGTGCGCCAGGACCGCCTGATCCCCATGACCGAAGACGCCCGGCGCCTTTTCGGCATCGACAAATTGAACGTGCCGCGATCGGAGATCCCCGCCGTGACACACGTCGACAATTCCGCGCGCATTCAGACCGTCTCCGCCGAGACCAATCCCCGCTTCCATGCCCTGCTCAAAGCTTTCGAGCGCCGCACCGGCTGCCCCGTGCTGGTCAATACCAGCTTCAACGTGCGCGGCGAGCCGATTGTCTGCACCCCTTCCGACGCCTACCGCTGCTTCCTGGGCACGGGCATCGAGACCCTCGCCATCGGCAACTTCATCCTGCGGAAGGAAGACCAGCCGGGCGAGCGGCGGACCGAGTACCACGCCGGCTTTGCGCTCGACTAGGTTCCCGACACGTCGATAAACTCGACGCTCCACGGCGTCCGCCGCAAATCCAGGCGAGCCACCGTGATCGGCAGGCGGAAACGCCTCGGCCCCGCGCTTCCCGGATTCACGTACATCACGCCGCCTCGTTCCGTGCACGAAGGCTGATGCGAATGGCCGCTCACCACCACATGGAACCCGGCCGCCGCAGGATCGAGATCCAGCTCCGCAAGGTCGTGCAGAACATAGATCACGACGGGGATCAGCGCGGGGCCGGCCTCGGCGATCGCGGTGGTGGGCAAGTGGGAGGCCCACGCGCCCGTATCGACGTTGCCACGCACCGCAACAACCGGCGCGAGCGCCTCCAATGGCTGGATGATCTCCGGCGACCCGAGATCGCCCGCATGCACGATCAGATCGCATCCTCGCAGCGCATTTATCGCCTCAGGGCGCAGCAGCCCGTGGGTGTCCGAGATCAGACCGACGACACAGATAGCGGCGGCATCCGGCATATTCCGATGCTACCGTGCCGCGGCTGCACGCCGATCTTGCCGCGCAACAGATTCTTGCGGCCTTCCCAGGCTAAACTGGTGTCGATTTCCGCGTTCCCCGCAAGAAGATCCCGATCAGGCCCAAACCGAGAATCGACAAGATCACCGTGGGAGGGGCTGGCGTGGTAGCCGGGGCGGATGTCACCGTAACCTGCACGGTAACATCGCCGGAATTGAGCGCCGTGTTGCCGTCATTGTTCACACCAACGGCCTGGTAAGTGAACGTATCCGAACCCGTGTATCCATTGGCAGGGGTATAGCGCAATGTCGTTGCGGTCGGCGAGGAGAGCGCTCCGTGGCTGGGACTGACGCTTCCCGGAATAATGCCGATGATGCATCCATAGATGGCCGCGGCGGTGGGTCCGGCCGCTCCGTTGCCCGGCGCCGAGCACCCTGAGATGCTCCCCACGGGAACCGGCACAGGTGTGGGCGCCCCGGCCACGATTAGAGTCGTGGTGGCGGGGATCACGTTCAGCGTGACGCTCAAGGTCGCCGGCCCCGTGGTCCCAAAGGAGGTACCGCCCGCGGATCCGGGGCCGCCGGCGCTATTGAAGACCGTGGTTACGGCAATCGAGAAGGTATCCTGTCCCGTGAAGCCAAGCGGGCTTGGCGCGTAGACGTAGTTGCCTCCGCTGGGGCTGGCGTTCAGCGTGAGGGTGCCGCCGTGGCCGGTGGCAATGGGCGTATCCGTATCGTTGTTGATGTTTTCGCCGTAACAATCAGGATCGGCCGTGAATACGCCGGATCCACCATTGACAATGATGAACTGCACGCCTTCGTTGGGCCGGCAGTACAGAGGGTCGCCAGGATTATTGGCCACCGAACCTGCAGCGGCGATTTCGGGGATCAGGCACAAGACCGCTATCGCACTGTTTTTCAAAAATTTCTGAATCGTCCCAACGGCGTGGGAGGGCGTAGCCAGGACGGGCGTCACTGGCTGACGCAGCCTGAGAAGTTGGCTCATGCTGCGCTCTCTTTGAAAGGTTTAGGTGCCACTATAGTAGCGAAGCTCAGCATGCGCGTCAATAGGAGTTTCCTGAGTTTTCTTAGCCATTGGCCTCGTCAGCCGATATCAGCGGTGCTGCGAGGATGCGCTCTGATTAGTGTGGGAAGATAGCTCTTGGTGCCCGCCCCCGTTTCCAAATCGACCTCATCACTCACTCACGACGCTCTGGAACGCATCCAGCGTCACGTCGAATCGAGCATCGATACCAAGCGGAAGCTGCTCGAATCCGGCGTCGAGCCCATCTTGAAGGCCGCCGAAGCGATGCGCGACGCCCTCGCCCAAGGCCACAAGATACTGGTGTGCGGGAACGGAGGCAGCGCCTCCGACGCGCAGCACATCGCGGCCGAGCTGGTCGTGGTCCTGAGCCAGGAGTTTCAGCGCCCAGGACTCGCCGCGATCGCTCTCACCACCGATTCCAGCATCCTTACCGCCAGCGCCAACGACTTCGGCTTCGCCCACATTTTCGAGCGCCAGGTGCAGGCCCTGGGCCGGGCCGGCGACGTGCTGATCGGCATCTCCACTTCCGGCAACTCCGAAAACGTGCTGCGGGCGGTGAGCTACGCAGGCTCGCACGGCATGCGCACGATCGCTCTGACCGGATGCCGCGTATCAAAGCTGGCCGATGCCGCCGAGATCGTGCTGCGCGCTCCGTCCCACCTCACCCGCTTCATTCAGGAAACGCACATCATGATAGGGCACATTTTGTGCGAGCTGGTGGAGCGGTCGCTCGACTATCACGCCGACGGCGTCAATCCCACTGAAAGCCCCAAGCCGTAATTCGACCCCATGCGCCAATCCCACATCGCCGTCATCGGCGCGCCCATGGACCTGGGAGCCGGGCGGCGCGGCGTGGACATGGGACCCTCCGCCGTGCGCTTGGCCGGCTTGGACGAAAAAGTCGCCGCGCTGGGCTACCAGGTGGAGGATCTCGGCAACGTTCTGGTCGACCAGCCTGAATCGCATCCGGCGGAGCCTTCGCACGCGCGCTACCTTCCGCAGATCGCCCACACTTGCACGCGACTCGCCGATGCGGTAGAGCGTGCCGCGGGCCAAGGCAAGGTCCCGCTGGTGCTGGGCGGCGATCATTCCGTCGCCATCGGCACCGTAGCCGGCATGTCGCGCCATTTTCACCGGAACGGCCGCAAGCTCGGCCTGCTTTGGATCGACGCGCACGCCGATATGAATACGCCCGAAACCAGCCCCAGCGGCAACATTCACGGCATGCCGCTGGCGTGCCTGATCGGCCGCGGCCCGAGTGAGCTTACCGAACTCGCCGGTTACTCGCCCGCAGTCGACGCCGCCAATGTCGCCATCGTCGGACTGCGCAGCGTCGATGAGATGGAACGCTTGAACGTCCGCGGCGCGGGCGTGCACGCCTTCACCATGCGCGACATCGATGAGCGCGGCATGCGCGCGGTTATCGACGAGGCCATCCGGTGCGTAACAAGGGGGGGCATAGCCCCCTTTCATCTTTCTTTCGACCTCGATGCGGTCGATCCTTCGGACGCGCCCGGGGTGGGCACTCCGGTGCGCGGAGGCATCACCTACCGTGAGGCCCACTTGGCGATGGAACTGGTGTGCGACAGTGGTCTCATGGCGTCGCTTGAAATGGTCGAGGTGAATCCGGTCATCGATGAAGCCAACCGCACCGCGCTGCTTGCGGTTGAGCTGGTCACCTCCGCCCTCGGGAAAAGGATCCTATAGAAATGTCCCGTCTAGGTGTAGCAGTCATCTACGGCGGCCGCAGTGGCGAGCATGAGGTCTCGCTGAACTCGGCTGAATCCATCATCGCGGCTATGGACCCGCAGCGTTATGAGGTGCAGCGCATCCTCATCACCAAGGAGGGCTTCTGGCTGCCCAAGACCATTTCGCCCGAGCCTGGAGGCAATCCGGGCATTGACGTGGCTTTCCCCGCTTTGCATGGAACCTTCGGCGAAGACGGCACGGTGCAGGGCCTGCTGGAGCTGGCCGGCATTCCCTACGTCGGCGCGGGCGTGCTGGCCTCGGCCGCCTCGATGGACAAGGATGTGCAGAAGCGGTTGTGCCGGGAGCGGGGCATTCCCGTGGTCGATTTTCTGGTGCTGACGCGCGGGCATTTCAAATCCGAAGACGTCTGCGGCAAGCTGCCCTACCCGATGTTCGTCAAGCCGGCCAACCTCGGCTCTTCGGTCGGCGTCTCTAAAGCCCGCAATTGTGAGGAGCTCAAAGCCGCTCTGGATCTCGCCGCGCAGTACGACCGCAAGATCATCGTCGAGCGCGGGGTCGAAGGCCGCGAGTTCGAATGCTCGGTTATGGGTAACGACCAACCCGCCGCCGCCGTCCCTTGCGAGGTGCTGCCCTCGCGCGAATTCTACGACTACGAAGACAAGTACCTGCTCAACCAGGCCCGCACGGTGCTCCCCGCCGATCTGACTCCGGAGCAGACTCGCGAAGTTCAGCGCCTGGCGGTCGAGTGCTACCAGGCGGTGGGCTGCGAAGGAATGGGCCGCGTCGACTTCCTGATGGAAGCGAAAACCGGGCAGTTCTACGTCAACGAGATTAATACCGTTCCCGGTTTCACCTCGATCAGCATGTTCCCCAAAATGTGGGAGGCGAGCGGCATCCCGTATCCCCAGTTGATCGATCGCCTGATCGAGCTGGCGCTGGAGCGCCACAAGAACCGCCAGGAGACCCGTTTCACCCGCTAAGGCCAAAACAGCTAAAGAAGTTGCTATGCCCATCCTGCTTGCGTTCCTGATTTTATGCGCCTCCGGAACGCTTTTTGCGCAATCCGATGACGATCCGGTCGCTGCTACGGCGCCGCAGTTGAAAGAGATGCTGGATGTGTTCAGTGCAGTGGAGCGGGAAGCGGCCGACCCGGTGGATCTCGACGTGGCCTTCTATCAGGGGGCGATTCCCTCCATGCTGCGCACGCTCGATCCGCACTCCAGCTTTTTCGATCCCGATCAGTTCCAGCAGCTTCAGGAGATGGAGCGCAGCGAGCAAAAAGGCTTTGGCAGCATCGTCAGCGTGACGCCCGGCCGCGTGATCGTGCTGCAGACGCTGCCCGGCACGCCCTCGGCGCGGGCCGGCATTTCCGCCGGGGACGAAGTGATCGCGGTCAACGGCGTCGCGCTCGCGCGCCTGGATCCGGAACAGTTGGTCCAGGTGCTGGGAGCCTCGCGCCAGCATCAGGCAGTGCTGGACATCCATCACCCGGGCGATGCGGGGCTGACGCGCGTCACTATGTCGCCGGAACTGGTGGACTCGCCCACCGTCGACCGGGCCTTCGTGCTAGCGCCCTCGATCGGCTACCTGCGCATCACCCAATTCGATCAACCCACCGGCAAGCTGGTCCACCAATCGATCGAGAAGCTGGGCGGCGCGGAGCTTCACGGCCTGATTCTGGATCTGCGCGACAACCCTGGCGGAGATGTGAACGCCGCGGTGGAAACGGCCTCGCTGTTCCTCAAATCCGGGCAGCTCATCTTCACCGCGAAAGGGCGCGGGACCGCACAGGGTGGCAGGTCCGAGCCCGAAGAGGTGCGGGTCGACAAATACAACCAGCCCTACGCATTTCCAATAATGATCCTGGTGAACGAGAAGACCGCCAGCGCGTCCGAGATTGTCTCGGGAGCGCTGCAGGATCACGACCGCGCGGTGATTCTGGGTACGCCGACCTACGGCAAGGGACTGGTCCAGCAGGTGTATCCGCTTTCGGCCCACGCCGGAATGGCGTTGACCACAGCGTTCTATTACACGCCCAGCGGACGCTCGATTCAGCGAAAGCTGGCGAGCGGCCTGCTGGAGCCGTCAACCGTCGTCGATCAGGGCCCCTACAAAACAGACTCCGGCCGGGAGGTTCGGGGCGGCGGCGGGATTCAGCCCGACGAAGTGATCGCACCGGAAGGCGTCACGCGCCTTCGTGCCGCGATGGATGCCTCCGGCGTCATCACGCAATTCGCCACCGAATACGTGCATTCCCACGAGATCGCGGAGGATTTCAAGGTGACCGGTACGCTGCTCGATCAGCTCGATCTGTATGCCGCAGGCCACTCCATCCAGCCGGATGTGCGCGAATGGTCCGCCGACCGCCCCTGGATCGAGAGCCGGCTGCAGCAGGAAATCGTCAATTTGAAGTTTGGCGTCGCCAAAGGCGACGAGATCGAGGTGCGGCGGGATCGGGTGGTCAACGAGGCGCTACAGCGATTGACGACGCCGTAAACGGGGGCCACGCCCCTCCGCTCCCTCCGGTCGCGGCTCAACTTTGCCTCCGGTGGGACCGGATGGGACAACCTGTGACGTCGCTCGGCGCTTTTCCTTCAGAGCCGCGACCGGGGTGCCCTCTGGGCCGAGCGGAGGTTCGGCATTCGTCGCAGGAAACCGCTCCCCTGAAGAACGGCCCGCGATTCGCCGCATATTCGCCATCTCGCGATCGTTCTTCATCACTATCGGTGGGCCGCAGGCCCATGAGGACTCCCTCCGGTCGGGGCTCAGCTTTCCGAGCCGCGAGGGGTGCCCTCCGGGCCGGGAGCGGTATTGTCTAAGCCGGCTCGCGGCGGGCTTTCAAGTATTGCACCACCATCGGCAGCACGCTCAGGAACACGATCGCCAGCACCACCTTCTCGAAGTTGTGGCGCACCGGCGGATAGTTGCCGATGAAGTAGCCGAACAATGTCATCGATACGACCCAGCCCAATCCGCCCCAGACGTTGAAGGAGAGAAAGCGCAGGTAACCCATCTTGCCCACGCCTGCCATATACGGCGCGAACGCCCGCACTACCGGCACGAACTTGGCGTAGACCAGCGTCTTGCCGCCGTGCCGCTCATAGAAGCGCTGGGTGCGCGCGACGTATTCCTGCTTGAACCAGCGCGAATCCGGCCGCGAGAAGATCGCCGGACCGGTGCGATGGCCCAGGAAGTAACCGCATTGATCGCCGGCAATCGACGCCACCACCAGCAGGAGGCAGATGTGGAAGATATCAAGCTGGCCGGCGCCGGCCACCACCCCCACCGTAAACAGCAGGCTGTCGCCCGGCAGGAACAGGCCGATCAGCAACCCGGTCTCCGCGAACACCACGGCGGCCAGCAGCCCATATCCGACCCATCCGGTCGCCACCTGCGAGAGCAGCAGGATCAGCGCGTCAGGATCGGTAAGGCTCTTCCAGATTTCGAGCAGGTGTCCGGTCATCGCGATCGGACTTGCGTCAATTGGCCGGGGCGCCGGGCAAGGCGGGCTCGTAGGTCGCAGCCAGAGCCTTGATGGCGTCGTTGTTGACCTTCAGCTTGCCTTCATTGGTGAGCTGGAGGATCACGCTGTCCTCCATCAGCTCATTCATGGTCTGGGCTTTATTGCGCTTCAGGCTGTCGATGATCTGGTCTTTCATCCCGGCGTAGGTAGCGGGATCGGCGTGAACCTGTTCCAGAACTTTGGAGACGTAGTTCTGGCCGTTGATCTCGCTGGGCCCGAGGATGGAGCCAATCGGCTTGGTGAAGGCGTCCTGTACGTAGGCCGCCAAGCCCAGCCCCTCTACCGAATCCGCGCCGCTGAACAGGCTGGAGGTAACCACGCTCAGCTTATACGCCTTGGCCACCGACTCCATGTCCTCGCCTTTGCGCAGCCGCTCCGCCGCTTCCTTCGCCTTGTCGGCCGCGATCTCCTTGGACTTGGCGATGATGAAGGCCTGCCGGAGCCGGTCCTTTACCTCGTCAAAGGTCGACAGCCGCCCCGGAGTGCTCGACTTCAGCACCACCACTGCCAGCCGGTCCGCCGGAAGCGACAGCACGGGGGAAACCTGGTTCGGCTGCAGTCCCGCCAAGGCTCCGTCGATTTCCGGAGCCACGCCCAGGCTGGGCAGCGCATCACCGGCGGCCGCATCGTTGACCGGGATCAACTCCGCCCCGAACTGCTTGGCGACCTGGTCCGCCGATCCCGGAGATTTTTCGAGCGCCGCTCGCACCTGGTCCGCGGTCGCTTGCACCTTGTCCGCCAGGTTTTCCTTCTTCATTTCATCCGCCAGGCTGGCCTTGACCTCGTCGAAAGGCTTCACGCGCGCCGGATCCTTAGCCAACACCTGGATGATGTGATAGCCCAGGCTGCTGGTGACCACCGGACTCAGCTCCATCGGCTTCAGCGCAAACGCCGCATTCTCGAACTCCGGCACCTGCATCTGGCCCTTCACGATCCAGTCCAGGTCGCCGCCTTTTTCTCCGGAACCCTTGTCGTCGGAGTCTTTCTTGGCCAGCTCTTCGAAGCTGGCTCCGTTCTTGAGCTGTTTGAGGATGTCGTCGGCCTTGGACTTGAGTGTTTTCTTCTCCGAATCGGACTTGCCCGTGGTGCTGATCAGGATGTGGCGCACATGGATGCGCTCCGGAATGCGGAAATTGTCCATGGACTCGGAATAAGCCTTGTGCAAGTCCGCATCGCTGATGGTCATGGTCGCGGCGATTTTGGCCTGATCCACCACCAACACCTGGAACGATCGCTTCTCCGGAACCGGATAGTTGGTTTTGGACAAGTCGTACTGCTTCCTGAGATCTTCGTCGGTGGGTTTGACCTCGTCGATGAACTTGTTGGCCGCGAACGCAATATAGGAGATCTTGGCCTTGTCGTAGCGGCGCCCGATTTCGGCGTTCACTTCGGCCGGCGTCACCACCACGCCGCGAAGGGTGGCGTCATCCAGCTTTTTGATCAGCAGCTCGTCGCGAACCTGGTCCGTGACTTCCTGCACGCTGCTGCCGATGCTGGTCAGGTACTGCTCAAACTGGTCCTTATTCACCACTCCGTTCGTGAAGAAGTCGTGATATTGGACCTCGATGCCGGTCAGGACCTCATCGTCGGGCACCGTCAAGCCCATCTGCTTGGCGACGTAAGCCATGGCCAGGGTGTGCACCTCGGCCTCCAGGAAGCGGGGAAACATGATCGCCACCTGATCCGGATTGTTGATCTGGTTTTGCTGCAGGATGATGGCGAAATTCTTCTGGAAGTCCGCCTGCGTGAGCTTCTGGCCCGCTATCTCCGCCAGCACGGTGTCATTGCCGGTGGTCGTGCCGCCCAGGTTACCGTTGGGAATCAGGTAGGTGACCATCGACGCCGCCACCACCACAAGAATGAACCCCAGCATAATGCGGACAAGCTTGTCCCGGCTGCGGAAAAGATCGAACATAGCGGTTGAAAACTCCTAGATTAGCCGACGATACGCCTGCTTGACAGCACACGTCAAGCGTATCCTTGCTTTTTGTAGACTTTCTAGTTTGAGTATACCCCTCGCGGCATTCCCCTGTCGCGGCCTCCCCTGCCAGCACCCACTGGGCCGTTTAGTTCGCCGACGGCTCCTCGGCAGACTCGATGATCCAGGTCTCCACCGGGCCTTTGGTAGCCGTCAGCCGCAACCCCAGTTGTCCCTGGAGCACAGTGAAAACTGACGGACTCGCTGCCCAAGGCAGGGGGCCCACCCGCCCGCCGGAGGGATCGAGCACCGCGAACTTGACGTCGAAGCTGTACTCGCCGCTGAGGCCGGTCCGGTCCAGCACGGGAACGGCTGTGACGGTCTCGAGCAAATGCGCCAAATCCGCCATGGACGCCTGGTTTCCGATGACGTGCACCAAATTCTCCTGATTCTCATCGGCGTCGATCCTCAGCGTCTCCCGTTTGGGTTTCTCCCGGTCGGGCGCCGGCAGCTTCGGCCCTCCCGCGGCCAGCGCCAGCTCGTACACGCGCGTCTCGTTGGTGGCGTTGCGCAGCGCCAACTTGAACCGGTCGGCCAGGAGATCCCGCAGCATAGCTTGGAGCTCCGGCGCAGCGGCGTCGGCAAGCTGCTGCGGCGTGTAGGCGGGCGTCCCGGCTGGAATCGTCGCCTGAATGTCGAAGCGGTCCGTTAAGATCCACTTGGGACCTCCCGAAACCAGGCCGGCGTCGTTGACGATGTAGCAGCTATAGCGGATTCCGTAAGCCCAGGTGATCAGTTTGTACACCGTCACATTGGCCGCCGCGAACCGGCCCGGATCGATCTCCATGCGATACCCGCCGCAGGCCGGGAACCGGTCGCTCGCCACAGAACCCCGCAATTGCGAGGCGCTGCTCGCCGGGTCGCTGCGCCGGACGGCGGCCACCTCGAACTTCGACTCGGCTTGCCCGCGGGCCGCGGTTACACAACCCATCACATACGCCAGGCCCATCACGACCCGCACGTTCATGCTTACCTCCAATCGCAATCATACCGGCAATCGCCATCACACCGGCACTCAGCCTTCACCGGATTAGATCGCCAAAGATGACACAGATAAAACGTAGCAATTCTAAATCTGTGTTGATCCCTGTTGATCTGCGGCCTTTCTTACGGCGGTGGAAAGGCGATGCCCGCCGCGTCGTAGCGCTCTTTGATGCGCCGGTTCAGCTCCCGGCCCACCAGGTACTGGCGCGACGGGAAGGTCTTGATGCGGGCGCGAATGGTGGCGCCGCGATCGCTCAGTTTGTCGACGCCCATCACCTCAAGCGGGGCCAGGATGGCGGATTTGTACGGCTCGTCTCGAGCCAGCTCCGCGCCGGTTTGCTCCAGAATCTCCAAAGCCTTGTTGGCGTCAGCATGATGGGCCAGGATGGTTTCAAACACGTAGTAGGAAAACTCGCGGGTGAAGTTGGAAAGAACTGTGACGGAGCCGTTGGCGATGATGTGCACGGCGCCGCTTTCGCCGCGCAGCACGGTGGTGCGCAGATTAATCTCGCTGACGGCGCCGGAAAATCCGTTGATGGTGACCAGGTCGCCGATGCGGATCTGATCTTCCAGCAGCAGGAACAGGCCGCCCAGCCAATCCTTGATCAGCGTCTGCGCACCTAGGCCGAGGGCCAGGCCCGCGACGCCCAAGCTGGCCAAAAGAGGCTCGATTTTGAAGCCAAGCTCGGTCAGCACCATGACCACCGCGATCAACCAGATGAGGGAGCCCAGGAACAGCCGCAGAATCGCGACAAGGGTCGCGGCGCGCTTCTCCATTTCCCGGTCCGGGGCCTCGCCGTGGCGCTCCATGGCCGCGACGGTGTAGGTGTGGAGGCGGCGCAACAGGCTGCCGGTGATGCGGGTGAAGACCCAGGCGAGAACCACCGTCAGCAGAACGCGCGCCGCGCTCTTGGCGACGGGGATCCATACTTCGGCGCGGCGAAGCTCCTGAAAGAGCGGCTTCAAGAAGTCCATGCGTTTTCTTACCATATGATGCGACAAACCGGCATGCGATAAAATGAAGCCGTGGCTGAAAAAACGGAAGCATCCGCGAGCAAATGGATTCCCGCGGTATTGTTGGCGTGGCTCATACCCGGCGGCGGGCATGTTTTGTTGAAGCGGCCGGGCCGGGGCGGCCTGATCGCCTTCTGCGTGGTCGCGATGTATCTGCTGGGCCTGATGATGCGCGGCGCGCTGTTCACGCCCAAGTCCGACGATCTGCTGACGGCGGTCATCTATTACGGCGGATTCGCCGGCAACCTGATGAGCGGCATCCTCTACTTTTTGACCGTCGCGCTGGGATACACGCAGCCTGACGTGGCCGGCCACGTTCATGACTACGGCACCAAGTTCCTGGTGGCCGCGGGCTTGCTGAACGTGCTCGGCATGGTCGACGTCTACGAGATCGCCACGGGACAGAAGGATTAGCGGAAATGCCCAAGATCAGCCTCACCCTGTCTCACTTTGAAGCGTCGATATTGTTCGCCCTGTTCAGCTCGATTGTGCTCGGCATTGTGACCAAGCGCAGCGACCGCGAGCGCCTGCGCTACGCGGGTTACTGTTTCGCCTGGTTCGTCGCAGCGATTTTCGGCTTAAGCTGGCTGATGTATCTTGGTCATGGATAACCAGCCGGCCCACGCCTAACCAACCGGGATAAGCGGTATTTCGAATTGGACCTAGAAAAAACACTCCTGCGCAAGACCGGTGAGGCCATCGCGCGATTCAAGATGATTCGCGAGGGAGACCGCGTGGCCGTGGCGCTTTCCGGCGGCAAGGATTCCCTGACGCTGCTGGAAGTGCTGCTGCGGCTGCAGCAGCGCGCGCCGATTCCGTTCACCGTCTGCGCCTTTACGGTGGAGCAGGGGAAGTTTCTGGCGCCCTTCCAGCCGATGGGCGAATACTTGAAAGCCCGCGGCATTGATTGGACCTATCATCGCGACAATCCGTCGTTCCGTCTGCTCGATGAGCAACCGGAGCACGGGTGCGACGTCTGCAGCCGCTTCCGCCGCCGCGCGGTGTACCAGATTGTGCGCGAACTGGGAGCCAACGTCATCGCCTTCGGCCACACCGCCGATGACTTTTGCGAGTCCTTCTTGCGCAACGCCATGTTCACCGGCCGGACCAGCGCGCTGCCGGCCGTCACCTGGTCGGCCAAGCGCGACTTCCGGCTGATCCGGCCGCTGGTGTTCGTCACCGAGGATCTGACGCGCGCCTTCGCCGAATCCCTGGGGGCTCCGGTGATTCCCTGCGGCTGCTCCCAGCGGGCGGGCGAGGTGCGGCGGTCGCTGCGGGGATGGATCGCCGAACTTGAGAAGGATTATCCGCGCGTGAAGGAATCGCTGCTGTCGGCGATGGGCAACATCGAGACCAGCCGGCTGCTGGATGCGCGTTATTTGGACTTAGAGGGCGCCGTAGTTGAGTCCGAAGCCGATGCCGAACCGCTAAGGATACTGAGTTAGAATCGTTTCTTGCCATTCCCCCGCGTTACCGTCGCTGTGCCGACCCTGGCAGCCGGCGACGCCCTGGCGGATTGCTTGCGCTCTCTTAAATCGCAAACCGTGACGGATTTCGAAGTCATCGTGATCGACAACAGCGGAACGGGCTTGGTCCACGAGACCGGCGGCGAGTTCCGCGTTATCGCGAATTCCCGGAACGTCGGATTCGGCGCAGCCGTGAACCAGGCGCTGCTCGCATCGCAAGCCCCGTATCTAGCCGTGCTGAATGACGACGCCGTGGCTGCCCCGGAGTGGCTCGAAGCGCTGCTGCGCGAAGCGGAGGCCAATCCTCAAGCCGGCATGTTTGCGAGTCAGGTTCAAATCGCGGGTTCCAGCCTCCTCGATTCAGCCGGAATGCTGATCGCAGCCGACGGGTCCAGCAAGCAGCGCGGGCATGGGCAGCCGGCGCCTCGGTTCGGAGAAGAGCCATCATTCGGTGGAGAGGCACTGTTTCCCAGCGGCTCCGCTGCTCTGTACCGCCGCCAGATGCTGGAGGAAACCGGCGCCTTCGACGAGAGCTTCTTTCTCTACTGCGAAGACGTCGACCTGGGGTTGCGAGCCCGCTGGGCCGGCTGGGAGTGCCGCTACGTTCCGGGAGCAATGGTCGAGCACCGCTACTCGCACTCGGCCGGACGGGCTTCCGCGCTCAAAGCGTACTACGTGGAGCGCAACCGTCTGTACACGGTGATCAAGAATTTTCCTGCGCGGCTGTTGTGGCGCGCGCCTTTTGCGGCGCTAGCCCGCTATTTCTGGCACCTGGTATCGATAATCAAGGGCCGCGGAAAAGCGGCCGAGTTTCGCGGCGAGGGGCAAGCCGCGTGGCGTCTGCCGCTGTTCGTAGTCCGCGCGCACCTGGCTGCATTGGCGCTTTTGCCGTCGCTGCTGGGCCAGCGGCGCCAGATTTTTCGTTCCCGGCGCATCTCCGTGCAGGAGTTCTGTCGCGAGTTGCGCCGCCACTCGATTTCCGTTCGCGAGGTAGCGGAACTGTGAGCGGAAACAAACTACTGATCCTGATTCCGGCGCTGAACGAAGCCGGCGCGATCGGGGGTGTGGTGCGCGAGGTTCACGCGGCGATGCCGGGTGTTCCGGTGCTGGTGGTGGACGATTGCTCGGGCGATGCCACCGTCGCGCGAGCCAAGGAAGCCGGCGCGCGCGTGCTGCAGTTGCCGCATCACCTGGGGCTCGGCGGATGCGTGCAGGCCGGCTACCGGCTGGCGTTCGAGCTGGGGTACGAGTACGTGATCCGCGTAGATGGCGACGGGCAGCACGATCCTCGCGATATTCCCAAAATCCTGGAAGCGCTGGAGCGCGAGGACTGCGAGATGGTGATCGGGTCCAGGTTTATCAATGGCAAGGGTCCCAGCTTCGGCCCGTTGCGCTCAGTTGGCATCGCTTTTTTTCGCGCGGTGCTGCGCCCGATTCTAGGCAAGAGCGTGCACGATCCTACCTCCGGCTTCGTGGGCGTCAACCGGACCGCGCTGAGCCTGTTCTCGCGCAGCTTCCCGCTGGAGTATCCGGAGATCGAAGCGCTGGTGGTGCTGCAGCGGCGCCGCTTCCGCTTCGTAGAAGTGCCGTGCCGCATGCGGCCCCGGCAGGCCGGGCGCAGTTCCATTACCGCGGTAAAATCGCTGTACTACATGGTGCACGTACTACTGGGCGTGTTTGTCAACGTCCTGAAATTCGAGGGGCGCCGCAAATGAAGAGGGAAGTAAGAGTATGGAACGTCTCTTGAACGTGCTAGCCGTGTTGAGCCTGGCCATGATCATCACCGTGCTCGCCTCCGTGCGCCGCGCGCATATTCGCGTGGAGTATTCGGTGAGCTGGGTGCTCGCGGGGCTGGCGCTGCTGGGGTTGTCGCGATTTCCTGCCGCGCTCGATTGGATCGGGCGGGAGCTGGGCGTGACCGAAGCCGCATCGGCGCTGCTGATGGCCACCGGAGCCATCTTCCTGGTGGTCTTGTTCCGCCTGTCGCTGCGGATCTCCGGCCTGAAGGACGCCAACATCGCGCTGACGCAGCGGCTCGCCATCCTGGAGTATCGCTTGGAAACAATTCTCGATGAAAAAGTCAAAACGTCTCCGGCAGGCTGAAGCTGGCCCGCCGCGCGTCCCGCCGCCGGAACAGAAGAGAATGGTGTGGTGGCCGTGGCTCGCGGCGCTGGCCGGCCTCATCCTGGCCTTCGGAATCTATGCGCCGTCCTTGAACGGGCCCTTCGTGCTCGACGATCTGTATTACCCGTTCGGCAATAAATCGCTGCAAGGTCTGGCCTTCCTCCCCTGGATTCGCGGCACCCGGCCGATCCTGATGATCAGCTTCTGGCTGAATCACGCCATCAGCGGCGACGATCCCGGCGCATTTCATTCGACCAACGTGCTGCTGCATTTCCTGACTTCCGTAGTGGTGGCGTTCATCGCCATGCGACTCGTGGATTGGGCAAAAGCCGATTGGGCAAACACCGAGGGCAATCCGACGATCGAGAGGGCCAAGCCTACGCTGGGCATCTTCGCCGGCGCGCTGTTTCTGGTTCACCCCTTGCAAACGGAATCCGTCGCTTATGTTTCCAGCCGCTCTGAGGTGTTGAGCGTCCTGTTCTACTACGCCGCCTATTGCGTTTTCCTGTATCGCCGCACGGATTCGATCACCTGGC
Organism: Bryobacterales bacterium; assembly: GCA_963838455.1. Classification (GTDB taxonomy): domain Bacteria; phylum Acidobacteriota; class Terriglobia; order Bryobacterales; family Bryobacteraceae; genus Palsa-187. The sequence continues at coordinate 42,090 of CAWISY010000250.1, read as the reverse complement.
CGCGAGCCTTGGCCGTGCTCGCTCTGTTCGCTCTGTCCGTGGGCTCGAAGGAACACACCCTGACGCTGCCGATTCTGCTGCTGATGACCGACCTGTATTGGCCGCAGGGCAGCGTGCGCGCCAACCGGCGGCTCTACGCGGTGCTGGCGGTGCTGGGCTTGGCGGGCGGAGCCTTCGTGTATCGAACCGTGACTACGTCGAACACCGTCGGCTTGCACATTCAGGGGCTGGGGCCGCTGGACTATTTTTTCACGCAGTGCCGCGTGGTGTGGACTTACCTGCGCCTGCTCGTGCTGCCGTTCGGGCAGAACGCGGACCCGGAAGTCGCGATATCGCATAGCCTGCTGGACGGCGACGCCATTTTCGGATTGCTCGCATTCGCCGCGGTCGCCGGGCTGGCGTGGTTTTTCCGCAAGCGCGTACCGCTGGCCAGCTTCGGCGTCTTCGTGTTCCTGTTATTGATCGCGCCGACCTCCTCCTTCGTGCCGATTCAAGATGTCTTGCAGGAGCGCCGGGCCTACTTGCCCTTCCTCGGCTTCACGCTGGTATGTCTCGAAGTTTTGCGGCGCTTCGCATGGAAGCAGCGGGCGATGGCGGAAGCTGCGGTGCTGGCGGTGCTGGCGTTTCTCACCTATCAACGCAGCGCCGTGTGGGGAAGCCCGCTGGCGTTGTGGCAGGATACGGTGGAAAAATCGCCCGACAAAGTGCGGCCGCGGTTCCAGCTTGCCGAGGCGTATTACGAAGACCACAATTACACGAAGGCGGCCGAGAACTACGCCATTGCCGCTCGTCTGGCTCCGCCGGATTACCGGCTGCTGGTGAATTACGGCCTTGCGCTCGATCAAGCCGGCAAGCATGATGAGGCTCTCGGAAAGCTGCAGCAGGCATCGCAGCTCGAAGCCGATCCGGAGGTTTGGACTCTGATCGCCCAGGTGTACGGCGAGCAGGGAAAATTCACCCAAGCCTTGCAGGCGCTGGAGCAGGCCGACGCCATCAACCCGCGCTTCGAGATGACTCACGCCATTCGCGGCAATGTCTACGAAAGCATGGGCGTGCTGAAGCAGGCCGAGGACGAATACCAGCACGCGCTGCGCCTCGACCCCTACAATGACGCCGTCCGCCAGGCGCTGGCGCGCGTCGCGCGGGAAGAGCAGCAACCACATTAAATGGCGCGCATCGGCGTTAACGCGCTATACCTGATTCCCGGCGGCGTCGGCGGAACCGAGATTTATCTGCGGGAGCTGCTGGCCGCGCTGGCCACCATCGACACCGTCAACGACTATTACGTCTTCACCAACATGGAAACCGCGCAGGATCTCACGCCTCGGCAGGCCAATTTTCATTGGAAGCCGCAGGCCGTCCACGCCGTGAATCGGCCGCACCGGATTCTGTGGGAGCAGACCGTGCTGCCGCTCGAAGCCGCGCGCTACGGCCTGGAGGTCATGTTCAACCCCGGATTCACGGTTCCGCTGGCCGCTCCGTGTCCTTCCGTGACCACCTTCCACGATCTACAGCACAAGCGTTTTCCCGAATACTTCCGCTGGTTCGACCTGCCCTTCTGGCGATTCCTTCTGTGGGCCGCAGCGCACCGCTCAAGGCGGCTGATTGCGGTTTCCGAGGCCACGCGCACGGACCTGCTGCACTACTACCACCGGCGCGCGGAGCGCGTGGTGGTGGTGCCGCACGGCGTCAACCCGGAGTTTTTCACCATCGACCGTAGCAAAATCGAACCATATCTGCTGTGCGTCTCCACGCTCCACGTCCACAAAAATATCGAGCGGCTGATCCGCGCCTATGCCTCCAAGCCTCGCCCCGAGAAGCTGATTCTGGCCGGCCTGCGCGGTTTCCGCGCTCCCGAAATCGAGGCGCTGATCGCGGAACTTGGCCTGGGCGAACGAGTGCAGATCCCGGGCTGGCTGCCGCGCGCGGAGCTGATGCAGCTATACGCGCAGGCGCGGGCTTTCGTTTACCCGTCGACCTTCGAAGGCTTCGGCATGCCGGTGTTGGAGGCGATGGCGGCCGGAATCCCGGTGGCCTGCTCCGATATCCCTCCGCTGCGCGAAGTGGCGGACGATGCCGTGCTCTACTTCGACCCGATGGATGAGAGCGCGCTGGCCGAGGCGCTTGATCGAATCTGCTCTGACGAGAAACTGCGCAAGACGCTGGCCGCCGCCGGACCGGATCGCGCGCGGCCGTTCACCTGGCACCGCACGGCGGAGAAGACCCTGGCCGTTCTGCTGTCGCATTAAATCCGCCCCCAAAACGCGGACACCACCGCACCGATCACGAACAGAAACGACACGGCGTAGTTCCAGCGGATCGGCTCGCCCAGATAGAAGTACGCGAAGATCGCAAACACCACCAGCGTGATGCACTCCTGAATGATCTTCAACTGGTAGCCGCTGAACGTGCCGTAGCCGATACGATTGGCGGGGACCTGGAAACAATATTCACCGAAGGCGATCAGCCAGCTTACGACGATGACCTCCAGCAGCGGCGCGGATCTGTGCTTCAAATGTCCGTACCAGGCGAAGGTCATGAAGGTGTTCGAGATGCATAAGAGAAGGACGGTCGGCATAGCTGGAATCGTAGCAGGTCATATTCCAAGACGACGCCTCGCCGGTCTCGATATACTGGCTTTCGGAGACATAAAAATGACGCGTCTACACGTTCTTTCCGTCGCTGCACTTCTTGCCATTGTTCCGCTGACTGCGCAGGATAACGATCCCGATCGGGCGATTAAAGGCGGGGCCTTCCCCGCGGGCTGGAGCGTGCGGCCGGACCGCGGCACTCCGGACCAGATCAAGTTTTCGATGGCCGGCAACGTGTACCACTTCGCGATGGGGCCGGCGGGGACGTTCTACCGCAGCGATTGGATGAAGACGGCCGATTATACGTTCTCCGCGCGTCTGAGCCAGCTCGCCGCCCCCACGCATCCCATCTCCTACGGCTTGATGATCGGAGGGAAGGACCTGGGAGGCTCCGGCACGCAGTACACCTACTTCCTGGTGCGCAACCTGGGGCAATATTTCATCGCCAATTGGGACGGCCGTGCGCCCACCACGGTGGTGAATTGGACCGATAACCCAGCCATCGTCAAGCAGGGCGCGGACGGCAAGCAGACCAACACGCTGACCATCCAGGTGAAGGGCGATAACGTGATCTTCTCGGTCAACGGAAAAGAGATGACCACTCTGCCGAAGAGCAAGGTCCATACCGACGGCTTGTACGCATTCCGCATCGGCCACAATCTGGATGTCGATGTGACCGACGTAAAGCGTCCGTAAGGTTCAATTTTCGCCCGGCGTTTTTTCCGCGTGGTCGACCACCAGGACGTCGACCTGCATTTTCTTCTTGACCAAGCCGACGACTATAGCGGTTTTAAGATCGTGCCGTGTGGAAGTGCAGGCACCGCCGCCCCGGAGCGGCAGACGGTAACCCGAGCTCACAGTAGAAGGCTGGATCAGTCGTCTAACATAACGGCGTCTATGTTGCGCTATCCGGGAGCGGCGCTACACTTCTCATGCCTTCCCACTGGCGCCGCCGGGTGATCACGTTATAAACCTCATAACGGTTACGCTAAAGAGGTGATTGAGCGGCTAGAAACCGAGACGATGAAGTACAGTCTGCGGCATCGACTTGTTGCTCAAGGCGAAACGTGGGAATTTTGGCAGGGGTTCAGAGAAATCGCCATGGTCCGAATGAAAACGGATTCTGCCCAATGCGACGTTTACGGTGAATGGCTCGGATGGGGCCGCGTTCGCAAACTATACTGTCAGGTCGAACTTCCGGCAGAAGTGAATTTAGGTAGTCGTACACTCGACGCGAACGAGGTAAATAAGCTGGCGGCTAGGATGCATCTCGCGCTTTGTGCCATGAAAGAGCGCAACGTGGTGGTGCAAAAACGCCCTTGGCCCGCTCTGACAGAGGTGGATCGCGAGACCTCGTTACGGGACTTCACGCTGTGGATGGAACAACGGGGTTGGCGAGTTTCGGCGGATCGGGCAGGCGGACGGATTTCCATAAAGTCAAAGCGCCATCGAATTTTTCGGCGCCGGATCGAAGACGTGGAAACCCTAGAACAAGGAGCTTGGGTCGCTAGGGCGTATCACGCGCTGCTTTTCAAGGAAGTTGATCGAACTGTCCTCTGCGTTAGCGAGGGCGCCGGGGAGACTTCAAGTTGGCTCGCTGAGCTGAGCTGGCGATAACGAAGGCGGGGTAACTCCGGCGCGGCTTCCCTACTTCCGTCCGATAAATGGGGTCTTATGTAAAGTGGCACCGCATCCCGCCGCCAGACCGGCGGCGCGCGCATGCAGAGGATAGGGTGGCGCCGACTACTTCGCGATCGCCTGCCCCGGCCCGCCCTTACCCGCCGGCGCCCCGAGCTTGATCAAGTAAGCTGCGGTCTCCTCATGCACATCAATGCGCTGCCCGCCGCGGCTGTTGCCGCCCGCTCGGCCCATGGCGGCGTCTACCACGGTCATACCCTTCGCATCGGTGGCGTTGATGTCGGCTCCATGGTCGATCAGGTACTTGCAGACATCGTTCCAGCCCCAAAATGCAGCGGCATGCAGCGGAGTCTGTTGGCTGCGCCCGCCCTTGGCGTTGATCTCGCCCCCCGCCTTCAGCAAAAGATCCAGCGAGGCGATGGCCCGCTGCTGCACGTCCGGCGTGTTGTACCAGCCGCGCGTATCCGCGTCTACCGAACCCAAACCGGCCGCGGCCATGGTGGGCGTGATGCCGGTGTTGTTGGGCAGGTTCACCGCCGCGCCGTGCTTCAGCAGCAGAGCGATGGACGGGGCATCCATACCCTTGGCCGCGCGCAGCAGAGGCGAGGCGCCGGTGGTGATCATGCTGTCCACGCCGCGGTCAGATCCGACGCTGCGGAAGGGCGGCAGGATCTTGAGCTGGATGTTCGGATCGGCGCCGGCATCCAGAATCTGCTCCAGCACCTGCAGCGGACTCGTCTCATCCACCGATGGAGCGTCGGACCGGCCGCCGTGCGGCAGCGTGTTGTAATCCACGGTGAGCCACACCGGAGTGCGGCCCCACCAATCCCACTTGTTCACCATCGCGCCCACCTTGACCAGGTAAGACGCGGCATCGAAGTGCGCGTTCCACAAGGCGACCATCAGCGGCGTCACGCCCTCCGGATCGGCCATGTTGAGATTTGCGCCGCCTTCTTTCAGCGCCTTCAGGCAATCCACGCAGCCTTCGCGCGCGGCGAAGATCAGCGGCGTCAGCCCGCCGTAGGAACGGTAGCCGGCGCGCGGCTCACCGCTCACCTGCGTGACGAATTCGTCCACCTTTGTTCGCGCGTTGACGTCGGCTCCATGCGTCACCAGTTCCTTCAGCATGGGAGCCTGTTTCTCCGCCGCCGCCCACATCAGCGCGGTCTGATCCTTCTGCGATTCCTTGGCGTTGACATGCGCGCCGTGATCCAGCAGCAGTTTCGCCGAGGCGACGCTGGTGGTGCGCGCCACCAGCATCAACGCCGTGACGCCATCCTGGCCGGGTGAATCGGGATCGGCTCCTCCGGCCAGCAGTTTTTCGATCACCTCCGCGTGGCCGTTATACGCCGCTTCCGACATTGGCGTCGCGCCGAAGAAGTTTTTGACGTTGGGCTTCGCGCCAGCCGAAAGCAGCCGCACCACCAGCTCCGCGTCGCCGTTGTGCGCGGCGAACAGCAACGCGGTTGAGCCGTCGGGCTCCGCCGCGTTCACGTCGGCCTTTTGTTCGATCATGCGGAGGGCGATGGCTCGGTCGCCATCCTTGACGGCCTGCGCGAGCGAGGGCGGCGCGGCCAGATCCGCGGCGAAGCTGAGCGCAGCTCCTGCGATGCAAAGAAGCGCCCAGGCCGCCGGCCGCGGCAGGAAACGAAAGAAGAACTCGGCGGACTTGGCCGCGGCCAGCGCGTCCGTTGTGCGCGAGTTCTTTAGCAGTAAAAGAGTACGCACCGATTAAACCTCCTTGAACGTGCCGGTCGAATCGCCGATCTTGTCCATGGGAACGCCCGCGCGGTCCAGCACCGTCAACAGCATGTTGGCCAGCGGCGTCCGCTCCGGATACACCAGGTGCTGATCGCCCTTGACTTTCTTCCATCCGCCAACCAACGCGGTGGGCAGCGGGTAGTGATCGTGCGCGTTGGAGTTGCTCATGTTGCTGCCGTACATAATCAGCGAATGATCCAGCATGCTGCCGTCGCCATCCGGCATCTTGTCCAGCTTGGCCAGGAACTTCGCCAGAAGGTCGGTGTGATAAGTCTGGATCTTGACCAGCTTGTCCATCTTGGCCTGCTCATTGTTGTGGTGCGAGAGCGGATGGAACGCGTCCGGAACGCCGATCTGGTTGTAGGTGAGGCCGCTGACTTCGGCCGCCATCATCAAGCTGAAAATGCGCGTCATGTTGGCCTGGTAGGCCAGCGCGATCAGGTCGAACATCAGGTTGACGTGCTGCTCGAACTGAGGCGGGGTGCCGGCCGGAGCCTCCGGGATGTCGACGTGGGAAAGATCGTGCGCTTCCATCTTCTGCACGCGGCGCTCGATCTCGCGGACGGTGTCCAGGTAGTCGCTGAGCATCGCGCGATCCTGCGCGCCCAGGCTCTTCTGCAGATCGGTGGCCTCGGTCGAAACCATGTCGAGCACGCTGGAGTACTGCTTGCCCAACCGAGCGCGTTCTTCCGTGGTGTCGCCCTGGCCGAACAGGCGTTGGAACAGCTTGCGCGGCTCGGTTTCCATGGGCAGAGGAGTATTCGGCGTGCGGAAAGAGATGGTGCCGGAGTAGCTGCAGCCGAAGTCGCGATCGCAAGTGCCTCCGCCGCCGCGTCCTTCGATGGCGCATTCAATCGAAGGCAGCGGAGTGTCCTGGCCAATGTGCGCCGCGGCGATCTGATCGATAGTCGGGCCGCCCCAGGGGTCCTGGGTCGCTCGCGGACGAACGCAGCTCAGCCAGGTTCCGGGCGCCAGAGCGTGCACCGGCCCCGTGGCCCATTTGTTTTCCAGGTTGCTGACGATGGTCAGATGCTTCTGGAACGGCTCCAGCGGTTTTAGAATGGGCGAAATCTTGAAGTCCGCGCCGGTCGATTCCGGCATCCAGTGCTTCATGATCGCGCCGTGCGGAAAGTAGATGAAGCCCAGGTGCGGCGCGGGATTAGCCGCGGTCTGCGCCAGCGCCGTGCCCGCTGGGATCATGGCGTCGAGCAAAGGCAGGGCCATCGTGGCGCCCACGCCGCGCAGGAACTGGCGGCGGGGGATGTATTTCTTGGTGAGGAACATGGCGAGGGCTCTCCTTTACTTTTCTGCTACCTGCGTGGCCGCCGGCTTCTCTGCCTGCGGGACTTCGCTCTTCTGGAACGGCGCGCTGCTGGCCACGCCCATCACAATCGACGAAAACTTGTAGTTGCTCGATGCCGCATCGCGAATGATCTTGCGGATGGTCGGCATGTCGTAGGCCTCCAGGTTTCGGCCCAGCGCGTAGATCATCATCTTCTCGGTCATGGTCTGCACGAACTGCTCCGGCCGGCGCATCAGAGCCTTGCGCAGATCGTCCGGACCCTTCACCTCGGTTCCATCCACCAGCTTGCCTTCGGTATCGATGCGCGTGCCGGCGAATTTATCTTTCTCGCGCCACGCGCCGATGGTGTCGAAATTCTCCAGCGCGAAACCGAGCGGGTCCATGATGCCGTGGCAGGAATTGCAAGCCGGGTTGGCGCGGTGCTGCTCCATGATCTCGCGCACAGTGTGGGCTTGCTCGCCCTCCTTGTTCTCCTTGAACGGCGGAACGTTCGGCGGAGGCGGAGCCGGCGGCGTCCCCGCGAGGCTTTCCAGGACAAACGCCCCGCGCAGCACCGGCGAGGTGCGGTTGGGATACGCGGTCACCATCAGGATCGCGCCCTTGCCCAGCAGTCCGTAGCGGCGCGAATCGTTGAGGGTCACGCGGCGGAACTGGTCGCCGAAGACGTCCGGAATCCCGTAGTGGCGCGCCAGCCGCTCATTGGCGTAAGTGTAATTCGCGGTCAGCAACTCCAGCACGCTGCGATCGTCGTGGAAGATGCTGCCCACCCACAACTCCATCTCGCGCTTGAAATCGGTGCGCAGCTCAGCGTTGAAGCTGGGGTAGACCACGGCATCGGGATCCAGCTTGTCCACCTCCCGCACGCGCAGCCATTCGAAGGCGAAGTTGCTGACCAGCGCCTCGGCCTTGGGATCGGCAAGCATGCGGCGGACCTGCTGCTCGAAGATTTTCGGGTCATGCAGCTTGCCCTGCTCGGCCAGAGATAGAAGCTGGTCGTCGGGGATGGTGCTCCACAGGAAGAAGGACAGGCGCGAGGCCAGCGCTAGATCGCTCAACGGGTAAACCGAGCCCGGCTTCAGATTTTGCGGCGGGATCTCCGCCCGGTAAAGGAATTTGGGACTGGCCAGGATGGCGATCAGTCCGCTCTGAATACCGGCGTCGAAGTTGCCCGTGCCGCGAGCTTCCTTGAAAAATTGCAGCGGCGCATTGAGATCGGCCTGAGTCACCGGCCGTCGAAACGCCTTATGCGCGATATTCGAGAAGATCTTCAAAGCGCACGCCGTTTCATCCGCCTGCGAAGCCGGCTTGCAAATAAATATGCGCTGGCGATTGGGAGAATCGAGCACAGCACCGGTGGGAGTGTACGGGCCCGTGACCGCGAGTCCACCTCCTCCTCCACGCCCGCCACGGCCACCACCTCCGCCACCGTAAGCGGGACCTCCCTGGCCGGGAATGAACGATTCCAGCAGAGCATCGGACTCGGTCAGTCCTCGCTCCGGGGTCACCATGGCGACCTTGTGCAGACCGGCCTTGATGGGAATGCGGCCGGTGGCCCCGATCCTGGCGCCATCCAGCAGCAGCGTTGCGCCGTTGGTGACGCCGCTAAATTCGTATTCGCCATCGGAGGGGAACAGATGCTCGACGATGGTTGCCCCGCGCGCTCCCAGAGGCGCCTCCGAGATCGCGCCGGTTGCGGTTACCGCCCGCAGGGTCACTCTCGCCGGCGTCAACGCCAGAGGCTGGCCCACCGCTTCAATGCTGACCGCCCGCGCCGCGGTGATGTATTGATCCAGGAACGACGGCGAGACTTTGAGAACTCCCGCAATGTTATCGAACCCGTTGCTGATGTCGTCGGTGGGAAGCAACTGCGCCGGGTCGACGTCGATGTCAAACACGTCGTGAATCGCGTTGGCGTATTCGGCGCGATTCATGCGATGCAGCGGAACCGAGCCCGGATTGGGATGCGCGATCGCGTACTGGTCGAGCGAAGTTTCCAAATACTTCACGAACGAATCGACCATCGCTTGATCCGGCCGCTTGGCGCCCGGAGGAGGCATCATGCCGCCCTCCAGCTTTCGAATGGCCCGCTCCCAGATCAGCGTGTTGTTTTCAGGATGGGCCAGGTCCATCGTGTCGAACATGAGCCCGGCGGTCTTGGCGCGCTGGTTGTGGCAGGTGACGCAGTAGGTGTCGAGAAGCGCTCGATTCGGCGTCGGCGCCGGCAGGGTCTGCTGGGCGTTGAGCACCGGCAACAAGATCGCGAGAGCGAGGTAGCGCATGCTTAGGAAAAAGCTCCTTCTTAAACGATTCCGCCCAACTCGCGGACGTGTCCCCACAGGCCCCGGTAGCCGTTCAGGACGAACAGTTCGGAGTCGCCGTACTTGGCGTCGTAATCGGCCATCGGCTTGGCGGCGACGCACTCCTTGGGCCCCATGCCCATCTTCATCAGCTTCAGGATGCGGTCCGCGCCGGCCGAGCACATATCATTCAACGCCTGCAGGTCGGCCTTGGTCTGAACCGGGCCCGACCCCGGAATGATCTTGGTGCTGTCGTTGGCGATCTGCAGCAGCATCTTCTGCGCGTTGGCCATGCCCCGGATCCAGCCGTTGGTGGTCCAGTCCAGCACCGGGTAGCTTCCCGCGGAGACCACGTCGCCGGCCACCAGGATGTTGGGGCCGGGGAAATAGACGTAGAGATCACCGTCGGTATGCGCCTGCGGCATATGCGCGTATTGCACGGCTTCCGTGCCGAACGTCATCTTATTGACTCCGTCGTAGAAGGTCTCAGTGGGGAGCGCGGCTTTGGGCGCGGGCTCGAAGGTCTGATGCTGCCAGCCCCAGTCGATCTCCGTGCTCATCCATTGCTTGGTGAAGGCGTGCGAGATAATCTTCGCGCCGGCCTTGCCCACAGCCTCATTGGCGCCGGTATGATCCGGGTGCCAATGCGTGGTAAACAGCGTCTTCACCGGCTTCCCGCCGGCTTGCGCCGCAACCACTTTCAACACATCTGAGGAGTGCTCCGGCGCGCCCGAATCCACCATTAGCACGCCCTCGGAGCTGGTAACCGCAACAACATTTGTGCCCGCGCCCGTGAGCAGGAAGAATCCGTCGACAAGTTTCGTCGCTGTGACGGTCGACCCGGTTTGGGCCAGGGCGCTTTGGGCGAACGCCGACCCTGCCAGTGCGCTGGTCAGGAAGCCAAGGAAGTCGCGGCGGTCCGGAGAGTTACAACGATCCAGAGGAGAATTCACCGCCATCAAGTTTACTACGATCGCTTATCAAGCTAAAGGGGAGAGGCGCGTCACGCAGCCGGAGTCGGATGGTCCCTCTCGGCGGCCTGCTTGGCCAGGGCCAGGGTTCGCTCCAGCAGCGCGGCGTTCAGTTCCACGCCCAGCAGGTACTTCGAGCCTCGCCGTACCACGTGCTTGACGGTAGCGGAGCCGGAGATCTTGAGCCGCTCGTCGTTCAGCAGAATGATGGTACGCGCCGGGACCGGATCAATGGATTGGATGCGCAGCCCGCCCTCCGAGACGTCGAGACACTTCGCCATCGCGTAGCGCGCCATCCCTCCCGGGTCCTGCCAGGAAATTCGCACCGAACCCGTATAGGGAATGCGGCCGTGCCGGCGGATGTTTTTTTCAGCCACTTATCGCCCTCTGTCTTATGTTTATCGGCCCCCAAGACGGGAAGCATTAATGCGCCGAAGCATCTGGCTATACTGGATAGCTTCAGCCGCCTTGAATTCGACCTCCACTCCGCCGAAATTTTCGCTCTGGCCACGCCTGGTCGCGACCGTCTGCTGCTTCGCCGGCTTGGAAGGGGCGATCTTCCACAGCGGCCTGTACGCCAAAATCATCGAGCCCGAATCGACCGCCGGGGGCCTGGAGTCCATGATCCGCAATGAAATCAAGCGTCCCAAGCCCGACCGCAACCAGGTGCTGGCCGTGGGGCATTCCCGCATGGCGATGTGGCCCCGCATCGCCAATGAGATGCACCCACCCACCGGTTACACCTTCGCAAGCGTCGGCCTGGGCGGCACCGATCCGCGCACTTGGTACTATTCGCTGCGGGCCGTCGACCCCCATGCGGACAACTACGCGGCGATCCTGATTCCGGAGGACGACTACAATGAGCCGGACACGGGGCCTGACCCGGCGGAGCAGGATGTCGATTTGCATTACTTGATCGCGCGGCTCAAGATGCGCGACCTGCTCGATTTCCCCTGGACCTACCACAGCACCGCCCGCCAGTGGGCCGCGGTCGAGGCTATCGTACTCAAAGGAACGATCTACAAAACCGACTTCGTCCAGTTTCTGGACCATCCGCTGGCCCGCATCGAGAAGGCCGAGTATTACGGCCGGGAATCCGCCGGCTGGGCCTACGGATACGGCGGAGACGAGCGGACGCTGGCAGGGACCCAGATCGACTGGCAGCACAAAACCATCACCTTCCCGCCCGGTGTTCGGGAAGCCGACCAGAAGGACGCCCATAACGAACTTTTTCCCGACCTCCCTCCGGACCGGGGTCTGGAGACGGCCTATCTGCGTTATTGGTACGGCCGGATCGTCCATTTTTATCGCGGCTCTGGGACCAAGCTTTTTTTCCTGCGCGTGCCTCGCGCGCCGGTTTCGCCGCCGGACCAGCCGGTGAAGCCGCACACGGCGGTTCGCGATCTGGCCGGGCAACGGGACGTGGTCGTGCTCGACGAGCATCTGCTGGATTCGATCGAGCGCCCGGAAAACTTCTGGGACGGGTGGCATCTGAATCGCCAGGGAATGCGATTGTTCACCGAGATCCTCGCCAAAGAAGTCCGCCAGACTCTGGGGCCGCCTCGTTAAGTAAGCCGCGCGATGCTGTTTCAAACTCCCCAGTTCTTCGTCTTTCTCGCGGTGGTGCTGATTTTGTTTTATGCGGCGCCGCAGGCCGCGCGAAAATACATTCTTCTGGCCGCCAGCTACTACTTCTATATGAGCTGGATCCCGGTCTTCATCCTGCTGCTGCTCAGCCTGACCGCGATCGATTACGTAGCCGCGCGCTGGATCGCACGCGGAACCACGCAGGCGCATCGCAAGGCCGCGCTGGTCGTCAGCCTCTCGGCCAACCTCGGGCTGTTGGGATTTTTCAAATACTATAACTTCTTTGCGCAGAACATTGCGCTGCTTCTGCATCGTCCGTCCGATTCCTTCGCGCTGAGCATCATCCTCCCGTTGGGCATCAGTTTCCATACGTTCCAGAGCATGTCCTATGTGATCGACGTCTACCGCGGGGAACAGACCCCGATCACCAATCCCATCGATTACGCGCTCTTTATTTCGTTTTTTCCGCAACTGGTGGCCGGCCCGATTGTCCGCGCCCGCGAATTTTTCGCCGACCTGTACGCCTGGCGCAGGCCCACCGCCCAGGAAGCCACGCACGGCCTGCTGATGCTGGTGCTGGGCCTGGCCAAGAAAACGATCATGGCGGACCAGTTCGCGCAGATCGCCAATCTGTATTTCGGCAATGTGAGCAAGCATCCCGGGATGCTCACGGCCTGGTCCGGCGCCATTTCCTTCGGCATCCAGATCTACTTCGATTTCTCCGGCTATACCGACATGTCCATCGGCATGGCCAAGCTGCTGGGCTTTCATTTTCCCGTCAACTTCCGGCGGCCGTATCTGGCCTCCAGCATCACCGATTTCTGGCGCCGCTGGCATATCTCCCTTTCGCGATGGCTGCGCGATTATCTGTACATTCCTCTGGGCGGAAATCGCGGCGGCAAGCTGAAGACCTATCGCAACCTGATGCTGACCATGCTGCTGGGCGGATTGTGGCACGGCGCGAGCTGGAACTTCGTCGCGTGGGGAGGCTATCACGGCGCGCTGCTGAGCATCGAGCGCATGTTCCGCGGAAATAGATCACCGGAAGAAAAAGGTTGGACAGTCTTTTATCCCCTTCAGGCCGTGGTTACTTTCGCCCTGGCGATGATTGGCTGGGTGTTCTTCCGCGCGGCGACATTTCATGACAGCGCCTACGTGATCGACCAGATGTTCACAGGGGCTCGTGGTGAAGTGCTGATCCCAAGTTGGATGATGGTTCTGGCTATGATCACTCTGCTGCTGGCGATTTTCGAGGAGAAGAAGGCGTGGTTTGAGCGTGTCGCGCTGGGCCCGGCGTGGGTCTACGGAGCGGTCTGCGCCGTGATGCTATTTGCCATTGAAGTGTTGGGATTCACCGGGCCGGCCGTCCCGTTTGTATACTTCCAATTCTGATGCTGAAGCAGGAAATATTTAGCGCCAAGAAAGGTCTTGAGTTTTTCAGCTCCCGCCGCGCCGCCCGCGCAGCGATGATCGCGCTTGCCTGGTTCGCCTTCGCCTGGGCCGTCGCGCGAGCTTGCGTCCAAGCGGTCACCGGCGACGAAGCGCAGGATTATTTGTTCTACGCCTCCCGCAATGACCCCGGGCATTGGAATCCGGCGGCCAATAATCACATGCTCAATTCGATGGCGGAACGCATGTTCGCCTCCATCTTCGGATTGTCGCCGCTGACCGTCCGGCTGCCGTCGCTGATCGGCGCGGCGCTCTATATCTACGTCATCTACCGTTTGTGCCTCGCCATCAGCCAGGAGTGGAAGGTCCGCATCCCGGTATTCGTCTGCCTGGTCTACAATCCCTTCCTGTTCGATTTTTACGTGGCGGCGCGCGGCTACGGGATCGCCAACGCGTTTCTGATGTCGGCCATCGCAGCTTCGGCCGCGTGGCATCTGTATCGCGAGGAGTTCTCGGGCGGCGGATCACGCGAATTGATCGCCGCGACGGCGCTTTCCTCCGCCTGTCTGGGCCTATCCTTCACCGCGAATTTTTCTCTCGCCTTGACCGGCATGACCGCGATGGTGCTGTTGCTCGCCTGGGCCCTCCGCGCGAAGTCCGCCGCGCCCTGGAAACTGCTCCTGGCCGCCGTGATCCCGGGCATGGTTGTGGTGCTGCTGATTCCCTCCTGGACTCTGCTGCATTTCCACGAAGCGATCGTCGCCGGAACCACCAGCTTCAGGGAAATGCTGATGTCGCTGGTGGACTCCTCGCGATACCGCCCCAGTCCCTACCTCATCAACCCGCTGCTATGGCCCGTTTTCGCCAATCTTCTGTACACGTATCTTTTCCCCGTGGTCGGTGCGCTGGCGCTACTGCAATTGTTCTGGATTTTGAAGGATCGAGCCTGGCGGCGGAGCCGCCATTCAATGTGGCTGTGCACCCTCGGCCTGATCGTGATCTCGACTGCGGTGCTGGCGGCGGGCGAGCACCGCCTGCTCTACCGGTTCGCCCACGTCCTGATGCCGGTCAGCCGCACCGGCTTGTTTCTGATCCCGCTGGTGACTCTGGCGGTGGGCATCGCCGCGGCAATCCCGCCGCTTTCCTCCGGCGCACGCTGGTCGAGGATGGCGCTCCTCGCGTCGCTATGCGTGACCAGCCTGTACTTCTTCGGCTGCATGCGCCTCACCTATTTCAAAGAGTGGGATTACCAGCAGGACTTGAAGGAAGCCTACAAAGTGCTGGCCTGCTACAACCACGAAAAGAACGTCCAGGACATCGAAGCCACCTGGGAGTACCACGGAGGCCTGCTGCTCGCCCGCCTGATGTCCGGGCGCGAAACCTTCGGGCCGTTCTCCAGTTCCACGCCGCTCAGCGCCGGCCATCAGATGTACGTTCTTGAAAGGACTTTCGACCGCGCCTTCGTCATTCAGGAGGGCCTCAAGATCGTCTACGAGGCCCCGAACAGCGGGTTGGAGGTGGCCGTCCGTCCGGAGCTGGCCGATGAAAAAGGCGGAATTTGCTACGTCTGGCCCTAGCCGAACTCTCGCTCGACGCAACCGCTCCCGGCCCAGAGGGCACCCCGTTGCGGCTCAGAAACAGAGCCGCGCGCGAAGCAAGCGGTGTTTTCACGTCTTCAATGCGCAGAATTCCCCGTAGTCGCGAATGTAGTCTTCAGGCTGGTAGACCTCCGACGCCAGCACCAGCAGCACCGCGTCCGGCGAATAACGATACTGCGTGGCCCACACCATGGGAGGGATATGCACGCCGATGCCAGGCGAATCCAGCACGATCTCTTCGCGCTCCTTGCCGTCGTCCGCAATCACGCGGCACTCCCCGTGCGCGCACACCAGGAATTGATGGCACTGGCGGTGCGCATGTTCGCCGCGGACCTCGCGGGAGGGCACGTTGAACACCAGAAAGTAGCGCTTGATCGCGAAGGGCAGGTTCTCGGCCGCCGACAAATATCCGCGCAGGTCCTGCACCAGCGGCAGCCGGTAAATCGCGACGCCCTGCACGCGCGACAGGTGAACGCCGGGCTGCGCCGGGGCAGGCGTGGCGTGAATCGCCTCACGGCTGTCGGCCCCAACGTGGTTCGCGCCGACGTAGCCGCTGATGCGCGCCGGATTGCCCGTCACGATGGCCCACGGCGGAACGTCGCGCGTGACCACCGCACCCGCGCCCACCAGCGCCTTGGAGCCGATGGTGATGCCCGGCACAATGGTCGAGTTGGCGCCGATCGAAGCGCCGGCTTTCACCGTGGTCACCGGCAATGTCTTAGGGTGCACGCCGCTGCGGGGCAGCTTGTCGTTGGTGAAAGTGGCGTTTGGGCCGACAAAGACATCGTCCTCCAGGCGCACGCCGTCCCACACCTGGACCCCGCATTTAATGGTGACCCGGTCGCCGATAATGACGTCATTTTCAATAAATGTGTGGTCGCAGATATTACAATCCGCGCCGATTTTTGCCCCCGGCAGAATGTGCGCGAAGGCCCAGATCCGCGTGCCCTTGCCCACTGCCGCGGTTTCCACCAAAGCAAGCTGGTGTTTGAAATACTCCATCCGATTGTCGAGTTTGACGCCTGGACCCCAGTCTACGTTACACTCTTTGAGTTACGCAAGAAACATTGTCCATCGTAATTCCGCTATACCGGAGCGAGCCGAATCTACCGCTTTTGTTCGCGGAGATGGAGCGCATCGCGGGTTTGGCCGCCAAGGAAGCCGCTGTCGACCTGGAACTGGTTTTCGTCGACGACGGGAGCCCCGACCGCGCCGCAGAAATCGTCGCAGCCAGGCTGAACGCCCTGCCGATGCGCGCACAACTGATCCGGCTGAGCCGCAATTTCGGATCTTTCCCCGCCATCGCCGCCGGCTTGGCGCACGCTAGCGGCGATTATTGCGCCGCCCTCGCCGCCGACCTTCAGGAGCCTCCCGAACTGGTTCTGGAGTTTCTGAAAAAAATGCGCTCCGGCGAAGCCCAAATCGTATTTGGAAAAAGGTCGGGGCGTGACGATCCGGCACTTAGCCGGTTGGCGTCGAACACCTTCTGGGGCCTGTATCGCTGGCTGGTGAATCCGGACATTCCACCCGGCGGCGTGGATATCTTCGGCTGTTCGCGCCAGGTGCGGGATCAGATCTGCTCCATGAAAGAGGTGGAAACCAGCCTTCCGGCGCTGCTGTTCTGGGTCGGGTACCGGCGCGCCTTTGTGCCGTATCATCGCCGCTCCCGAAGCGCCGGCGTAAGCGCCTGGACGCTGCGCAAGAAGCTGCGCTACCTGGTGAACAGCGTCTTCAGCTTCACCGATCTTCCGATGCGAATGCTGCTGGGAGCCGGAATGGCGGGGATGGCGCTTGCGATGTTGGGCGCCGTGACGGTCGTGGTGGCCAAGAGCACCGGCAATATCCCCGTGCCCGGTTATGCGGCCACCGTGCTGGCGATCTTCTTTTTCGGTGGTTTGACCTCGGCCGGCCTCGGAATTGTCGGCGAATATTTGTGGCTCTGCCTGCAAAATACGCGCCAGAGGCCGCTGTTTATTGTCGAATCCAAAATTTCAAATAACGCCCGTCAAGGATGAACCAGCCGCGCCGCCAGACCCACTGCGGCCGCAATGACGATCAGCCACGCCGAATCCAGCTTGGTGAACGCGAGCACCAGGAAGGTGCCGGCCATAATGACGACGGAGAGCGGCCCCGCGATGGCGTCGCGAGCCAGCGGTACCGACGACGCCAGCAGCAAGCCCGCGCTGCCCAGCAAGAGTCCGCGAATCCCGTCACGCACGCGCGGATGACTGGCGTGGCGTCCTAACCAGCGCATCAGAGGCAACGCCAGGAACGCGGGTGTGATCAGCGCCAGGAACGCGGCCATCGCGCCCGGAATGCCGTCCACGCTGTAGCCGATGCAGACCAGGTAGAGGCCGAAAGGTCCCGGTCCGGCGCGGCCGGCCACCACGGCGGTGTTCAACTGGTGATCCGTCATGGCGTGGCGCTCCACCACAAAGTCGTTGCGGATGATGGGCAGCGATCCCAGGCCGGTGAAGGATAGCAGCGAGGCCTTCAGTAAGAGCAGGTAGAGCGTGACCAGGGTCATTTCTTTACGGGCGCTGTCTTTCGTACGGAAGCGTCAGGCCGCACCACCCCCCACAGCAGGCTGGCCAGCGTCGCCGCTCCGAGAATCCACAGCGGGTTGACGTTGTATCTCCACGAGGCCAGGAACGCCCCGCCGCCGATGAGCACGGTTCGCAGCACAGGGGCTAATCCCTTGGTGTACGGTTTGACGATGATCAGCACAACGGCTCCCATCATCCCCGCCACTGCGGCGACGGCCGCCGCCACCACGCTCGAGATCAGCGGATGCGACGGGCCGCTGTCGAGCACAGTAAGCAGCAGCACCGCCAGCACCGCGCTGGGCACGGTGAGCGCCATAACGGCCGCAATCGCCCCAATCCAGCCCAGAACCAGCCATCCGGCGGCGGCGCAGAAGGCGATGATGCTGGTTCCGGGCGTGACGCGCGCCACCGCGTAGGCCAGCTCATAATCCTCCTGCGTGATCCAGCCCAGCCGGTCGACCATCTCCCGGCCGAGCACGGTGATGGTCACCAGGCCTCCACCGAAGGTGGTGTTGCCGATCCGGAAAAACACGTTGGAGAGTTGTTTCAGCGAGGGAGAGGCCATTCTTGAAGTATTTTCACCGGCGGCGATAGAAGCGGATCATGTAGGCGGCCACGGCGATGCTGATCACCAGGAACGGCGCGGCTATCGCCATATCCGGCGATACGTGGCCGGCGAACAGGCCGAGCACCAGCGGCAGCAGCAGGATAGCGCTGCTGGTCAGGGCCATCCACGCCAGCACGCGCCGTACGGTGCTCATGCTCTGCGCACTGGCGCGCTGGCGGGCTTGCTCGGCGGAGTGCTCCGGACCAACGTCTCCGGCGGTGTGGCCGGTGCGGCGAGCCACCTCCTGCATCAAGCCCTCCAGATTCTCCCATTGAGCGCTGTTGAGGCTGAAAACGCCGCCTTTGGTGTACAGGACGTAATTGGCGTATGCGCCGCCTAGCGGGTTGGGATCGGGAATGTCCACGCGCGTGAAACCCTGCACGTCGGTCCAAGCTACAGCCGCCTCCGCCACGGCGCCTTGGAACCAGACGCTCTGCCCTTTTCCCGCCACCAGGCGCAAAGCGGAGGGCGTCACGACGGCGCGGAATCGCGACATGCGCGAGGCGGCGAACAGCATCCATGCGCCGAAGGCAACCCATACCGGGCCGAAGATCGCAAGAAATGGAATCACGCCCGGCGTCTGGCGTCCCACCGTCACCGCAATCACCAGCACGGCGATGGCGCCCATGCAGGCCAGTGCGCCGAAGATGCGGGCCACCCAGATGGGCCCGCGCCGCGGCCCGAATTCCACACTCTCCGCAGGCGGCGCAGCCATCCTCTTACGATACCGTGCCGGTCAACTCTTCTACGCGATCGATGAACAGTGGCGCGTCGCGGACCGGGAGAAAGGACGGCGCGGCTCGCCCGGCGACGATGATGAACACCAGCGCCAGAGACACCACCAGCGCCTGGATCAGAACCACCAGCAGGATTCCGGTGGCGTAGCCGGCCCAAGCCGGGATCTGCAGGCCGGTAAACAGTCGCACTCCCGCGATCGCTCCGATGAACACCGTCACCAGCGCGACCAGAAAAGCAGTCAGGGCGAGAAGGCGAGCACCCACCGCGTCGCTGAACACGGAGATCGCCGACAGCCCGTGCACCAGCAGCGCTACGAAATCCATGCGCGAGCGCCCTTCCAGGCGCGGGCCGCGCGGGATCGGGATCTCCGTGTAAGGGATGCGTGAGCGCAGCACCGCAGCCGCGTAATGATTCCAGATCTCGGAGACCACCACCAGCCGGTCCAGAGCTTCCGGAGGCATCACGCTGAAGTTGCCCACCCGCACGGTCACGCCGGTCAGCGCCTTGTGCAGTGTTCGATAGCCCTGGTAGGAGAAGCGGAACCACAGTCCCTCCAGGCGTTTCACGCGCGCCGCGAACACAATCTTCTTTCCGCCCGCCACATCGAAGGCCTCCATCAGCGCCGGGAGATCCTGCGGCCGGTCCTCGCCGTCGGCGTCCATGACAACAACGGGTCCAGCGATGCCGGGCTCGCGACCATGCACCAGATGCTGGTACGCGTACACCAGCCCGATGGCGATGGCCCGCTGATGGCCCAGGTTGGGGCGCAGGTGCACGATCGAAACCGCTTCGAGGTTCGAGAACGCGCGCGGAAAAGTGGAGTCTGGCTGCAGCGTGGACGCGTCGTCGACCAGCAGAATCCTCGCCCGCCGTCCCATCGAAGCCAGCATCTGATCGATCAACGGGAGCAGGCGCGCTACCGCGGCCCAATCGTTATAGACCGGCATGACGATCACCAGGGGAGCAGAAGCCTCGGCCACTAGAGATTGAGGATAGCGGAAACTCAGGGGAGGGCGGCCGGCCGGTAGTCCGTTAAAGTTGGTTGAACCTGATTTGAAGCCACGCAACGCAACTTAGTCCTGCTTATCCGAAAGGCTCAATGAGTCGCTGAGCTGGTGTTTGGTCTGCGCGAGAATTTCTGGAGGCTGCGTGATCCGATGGCAAACGCGCCTTGCTCGCTCGCCACCATACTACGAGGCCGCGAAACGCGGCACAGTAATGTAGACTGGCTGTTTGTGGACCCAGAAGCGCAACGCCTATACGAAGAGGTACGTCAAGCGCAGCACCACTTCGACAGATTAAGGCGAAAGTTAGAGTCGGCGCACGCGGCGGCAAGAAACACACGCGTACCCGCAGATCGCGCCGCCAGATTAAGCGTTGAAAAAGAGTTCAACACGGCCCTCCATGAGTGGAGTGTCTCGGTGAAGCGCTTTTCCGACTACGTAGCATCAACCACCATTTAGCGAACTACCGGCCGGCCGCCTGCGTCATCTGCCTTCAACGCGAGGGAACGCCCGTACCGTCGTAGCCGAGAACCTCGTCCTCACTGAGCTGAGCGACGACAGGGCGGCTCGCGCAGCGCAGGGCGATCTCGTTCAGCTCGTCCGCCAATGCCTTGACAGGAACGACTTCCGGTTTCGCCACAACCTCTTCCGGCTCCCGCTTCTTGAGATCTTCCAGCATGGCGCCTCTTTACTTCCCCGACCGCTCTTTCGGTTCCACCAGAGCGCCCTCGTGGATCGCGTCGGTGGGGTTCAGCACCACCGTGTCCCCGTCGGACAAGCCGGAGGTGACCTCCACCTCCGGACCGTAATCCCGGCCCAGGGTGAGCTTATGCAAATGCACCTTGTGATCCACGCCGACCACCGCCGCGTGGGGTCCTTCGGTGCGGAACAACAGCGCTTCGGCCGGCAGCCGCAGAACATTGATGGTGTGGGGCAGGTGGAAGCGCACCTTGGCGTACATACCGGGCAGCAACTCGCCGCTCGAATTGTCGACCAGCAGGACGGTGAGCATGGTGCGCGTGGCGGGGTCGACCGAAGCCGTGGTGCTCTTCACGCGAGCTTCAAACACGCGGCCCGGATACTCATCAATCAGCAGCTCCGCGGGCTGTTCCAGGCGGATCACCGGCGCGTAGCTCTGGGGCACGTCGACGAAGATGCGCATCGGCTGAATCTGCGAGATCTGCAAGATCTCGGGATTTGAGCTGGCGCTGCCGGAGCTGATCAGGGTGCCCACGTCGGAGGACTTGGGATTGCGGTAGGTGATCACGCCGTCGTAGGGAGCCTCCATCCGCGCGTATTTTTTCTGCTCCAGCAGCCGGTTGAGGTTGGCTTCGTTGACGGAAATGGTGGACTGCTGCGCGCGCACGGTCTCCTCGGCGGCATGCACGTTGGCCTGCCCGGTTTCAAGCGCGGCACGCGCGGTGTCGTCGTCCTGCTTGGACATGACGCCCTGCGTGGCCAGCGTATGATAACGGTCGGAGGTCACGCTCGAAAGCTTGAGGCTGCTTTGCGCGGCCTGCAGGCTGGCCTGCACTTGCGCCAGGGCCGCTTGCGATTGCGCCAGCGCGGCGCGAGCCTGGATGATCTGCTGGTCCAGGTCCGGCGTGTCCAGCTCCATCATGAGCTGTCCCTTCTTGACGTGATCGCCGATCTCCACCGGACGCTGGCGGATGTAGCCGTCGACGCGGGCGTAAATCGGAGAGTCCAGCAGCGCGACGGTCTGGCCGGGAATCTCCACAGTGGCTTCCGACGATGCCGTGCGCACGTGCGCTACCTGCACCTCCGGAGTTCCCGCGCTGGCGGTGTCGGCGGCGGTGGCCAGCGCCTGCTCCTCGGTTTTTCGCTGGGAAAGTTCGTAGGCGATGGCGCCCGCCAGGCCGACGCCCACCAGAAACAGCAGGATCAGCAATCCTGCGTTCGATTTCTTGCGCGCCGGAGCCTGGGAGGCCACCGTGGCGAATTCAGGTTCAGTGCGATTTGTTGCCATCAGGCGGACTCAGTCTCTATTTTATCGAAAGTTTTCGGAGGGGCCTTCCGCAGCAGGCTGTATACCACCGGAACCACGAACAGAGTGGCCACGGTGGCCACCATCAAGCCGCCGATGACGGCCCGCCCCAGCGGAGCGTTCTGTTCGCCGCCCTCGCCCAGACCCAGCGACATGGGGATCATCCCGGCCAGCATCGCCATGGCGGTCATCACCACCGGGCGCAGGCGCGTGCGGCCGGCCTGGTAAGCGGCGGTGATCACGTCGGCGCCTTCGCGGCGCAGGTCGTTGGCGAAGGTCACCAGCAGAATGCTGTTGGCGGTGCCCACGCCGATGCTCATGATGGCGCCCATCAGCGCCGGCACGCTGATAGTGGTGTGCGTGAAGAACAGAATCAGCAGAATGCCGCTGAGCGCGCCGGGAATCGCCATCAGGATGATGAACGGATCGGTCCAGGATTGGAAGTTGATCACCATGATGAAGTACACCAGCACGATGGCGAAGATCAGGCCGTAGCCCATGCCGAGGAACGACGCGCGCATGGTCTGCACCTGGCCGCGCGTGTCGATGGTGGTTCCGGGCGGCAGCTTGTGCGAATACGCGGCGATGATTTTGTCCACGTCGCCCGCCACGCCGCCCAGGTCGCGGTCCTGAACGTTGGCGAAGACATCGTAAACCGGCTGCACGTTGTAGTGCGTGACCACGGCGGAGGTCAGGCCGCGCTTGACCGAAGCCACGTTGCCCAGAAGCTGCGTGTTCAGTCCGCTCGCGCCGTTGATGGGCGTGTTCATCAGCGCCTGGGAGGAATCCAGATTGTACGTGGGCGTCTGCACGGCGACGTTATAGTCGACGCCGTTGGCCGGATTCACCCAGTAATTGGCGTCCACCTGGAAACTGGAGCTGAGCGCGATCAGCATGCCGCTGGCCACGTCCTTCTGCGTGAAGCCGAGCTGGCTGGCGCGGTCGCGGTCCACGTTGACCTGCATCATCGGAATGTCTTTGACCTGGTTCACGTGGACGTCGGTGGCGCCGGGGATGGCGCTGATGCGGTTCGAAATCTCGGTGGCGATCTCGAAATTCTTCTCTTCGTTGCGAAGCGGTCCCGCCACTTGTACATCAATGGGCGCCGGCAGGCCGAAGTTGAGAATCTGGCCGACAATGTCGGCCGGCTGGAAGAAGAACGTCAGGTCGGGATAGAGCTCCGGCAGGCGCTTGCGCATCTCGCGCACGTAGTCCCAGGTGGAGCGGTGGCCCGGCTTGAGTGAGACCAGGATCTCGCCGTCGAACGATCCCAGCGTCACGATATCTCCGAAGGCCAGGTTATTGCCGCTGGTGGGCAGGCCGATGTCGTCCAGAATATCCGAGAGCTCGTGCGCCGGGATCACTTCGCGGATGGTGTGCTCCACCTCCACAAACTTCTGCTCGGTTTCCTCGATGCGCGAACCGGAGGCGGCGCGAACGTGCAGCCGGATCTGCCCGGCGTCGACCTGCGGGAAGAAATCGGCCCCGATGTAGGGATACAGCGCCGCGCAGGAGGCTGTCAGCACGATGAAGCAGGCGATCACCAGGCCGCGGCGGTCCAGCGCAGCGGCAAGAAAGCCCGAATACGATTCGCGCAGTTTCTCGAAGCCGTGATTGAAGGCGCGATGGATGCGCCACAGGATGCCGGGATTTTCCACTTCCACTTCCGCGCCCTCGCCGTGCTGGTACAGGTGCAGCTCGGCCGGCAGCAGGAAGCGGATCATGGTTGGGATCAGCGTGCGCGAAAGCAGATAGGAGGCGCCCATCGCCAGCGCCACCGCCATCGCCAGCGGAGTGAACAAATATTTCGCCGTGCCGCTGAGGAACGCCACCGGCACAAAGACGATGCAAATGCACAAGGTGGAAACGAACGCCGGCACCGCGATCTGCTGCGCGCCGTCCAAAATCGCCTTGACGATTCCCTTGTTCAGGCCGATGTTGCGGTGGATGTTCTCGATTTCCACTGTGGCGTCGTCCACCAGGATGCCCACCGCCAGCGCCATGCCGCCCAGCGTCATGATGTTAATGGTCTCGCCCAGGGCGTACAGCACCGCCAGCGAGGTCAGGATCGACAGTGGAATGGAGATGCACACGATCAGTGTGCTGCGCCAGCTCCCTAGAAACAGCAGGATCATCAGGCCGGTGAGGACGGCCGCAGCGGCGGCCTCGCGCAGCACGTCCTGAATGGCCGCCTTGACGAAGATGGATTGATCGAACAGAGTCTGGATCTTCAGTCCCGGCGGCAAGGTGGAGGCGATGCGCGGCAGAGCGTCCTTGATGCGCTGGACGATGTCGATGGTGGAAGCGGCGCCGTTCTTGAGCGCCGTCAGCAGCGCGCCCCGCTGCCCGTTGTGGCGCACAATGTTGGTCTGCACCAGATAGCCGTCGCGCACCTGCGCCACGTCGCGCATGTAAATGGTGGTGCCGTTCACGCTCTTGATCGGCAGCCGGTTGAACTGGTCCACCACGTCCGGCGTGTTGTTGATCTCCACGCGGTATTCGCGCGAGCCGATCTTGGCGCTGCCGGTGGGTAGAATCACGCTCTCGGTGTTCAGCGCGTTGGCGATGTCGGTGGGAGAGAGACCGCGCCCGTATAGCGCCTCCGGGTTGAGGTCCACCATCACCTGCCGCTGCTTGCCTCCGTACGGCGGCGGAACGCTGGCGCCCTGAATGGTCGCTAGTTGGGTGCGGATGAAGTTGGTGCCCAGGTCGTAGATTTCCTGCTCACTCAGCGTGTCGCTCGACAGCCCCAGTTGGATGATCGGCACCGAGGCCGCGTTATAGCGCAGAATTCCCGGCGGACGCGCGCCGGCGGGAAGGTAGCCCACCAACTGGTTGGCTTGCGCCGAAATCTGCGCGATCGCCGCTTCGATCTTGGCGGCCGGATGGAAATACATCCGGATCACGGCGATCCCCGCGTACGACTGCGACTCCATGTGCTCGATGTCGTTGACCGTGGTGGTCATGCCGCGCTCGCTGCGGGTGGTGACCATTTCGGCCATGTCTTCCGGCGTCAGCCCGCCATACTGCCACACCACGCTCACGATGGGAATGTTGATCTCCGGAAAAATGTCGGCCGGCATGCGCGCGATGGCCAAGCCTCCGGCGAGCAGAATCGCTAGAGCCATAACCACGAATGTGTAGGGGCGCCGTAGCGCCAGCTTGACTATCCACATAAAACCGGAACTTCAGGCCACATAAATCTTGAACCTCACGCCCCATCGGCGTATGAGCGGCGCATCTGAGGGAACGGGGGTCTCAGTTTCTATTAGACTTCGCACGGGCGGAAGGTGTCCACTGCGGAGGGTCCATTTAAGCGTGTGCCATCCGGCATATGGATTTTTCGCAGGCGCGCCGCTAGCGTTGGGAACCAGACACGGTTGTTTTCAAGGAGGAACGTGTACCGCTTCGCTCTGTTCGTCATCGTTTCGGCTGTCAGTCTGAGGGCCGCGCCCCAGATTTTGCAAGTGGTCAACGCAGCCGCTTGGCTGCCTCCGGATCTGCCCAATTCGGGCGTGGCGGAAGGCGCTTTCTTCACCATTAAGGGAACCCAATTGGGCCCTGCCACGCTTGTGCAAGCCGCCATCTATCCTCTGCCGACTACCGCCGGATTGGGAGGCACCACGGTCACGGTAACAGTGAACGGGACCGTCGAAAACTGCATCATGTACTACGCCTCCAACACGCAGGTGGCCGGCATCATTCCCTCCGCGACGCCGGTGGGCACCGGGACCATCACGGTAACTTCGACCTTCGGCAGCGTGTCGGCCCCGATCACCATTCAACAGCGTAATTTCGGCACGTTCACGCTCAACCAGGGCGGCTCCGGACCGGCCGTCGTCACCGACGCCAATTACAACGTGATCACCATGTTCAACCCCGCCTATCCCGGCGAGGAGTTGATTCTGTGGGGCACCGGCCTCGGCCCGGTGAGCGGCAACGAGACTGAGCCCCAGACGCAGATGGACCTGAACACCGGCGTGCAGGTGTTCGTGCAGAACCAGTCCGCGCAGGTGGCCTACGGCGGGCGAACCCAGTTTCCCGGTGAGGATCAGATCAACTTCTTTGTTCCGGCCGGCGTCACGGGCTGCAAAGTGTCGCTGGCGGTTCTGGTGGGAGGTGTGACCGGTAACGTCACTACCTTCTCAGTCGCGCCGCAAGGCCAACCTACCTGCGGCGATACCTATGACGACCTGACCCAGGCCAACTTACAGAAGGCGCTCAGCGCCGGAAAGTTCACCATCGGCAACGTCGCGCTGAGCCGCATCGCCAATCTCAATGACATCCTGGTCGCCGGCTATGAGACGTTCACCTCGGCCGAATTGGAGGCTTCCTATGGAGGGTTTCTGGGACCCTCTCTGAACAGTTGCCTGGCTTACGAAGTGACCGGCGAGTTTCTGACCATCACCGATCCGGTGACCGGCACCTTCGTCTCCGGCGGTTCCAGCCTCACGCTAGCCGGTCCGAACGGACTCAAGGTCATGCCGCAGGTCACCGTCGGCAACTACTCCGGTACGGTCGCCGATGCGCCCAGCCAGTTCATCGTGCCGGGAACTTTCGGGGCCTCCGACGGTGCCGGCTTGCCCAGCAACGGCGTGGGACCGTTCACCTGGAGTCTGACCCTGCCGCCTTATGTCCAGCCCACGAATATGCCTTCCAGCGTTAACTTGTCGCAAGACCTGACGCTCAACTGGAGCGGCGGATCCGCCTACCCGGTCGTCAGCATCTTCGGCTACAGCTACGTCACCATCAGCGGAACCAACAACGCCTTCGCCGAGTTTGTCTGCACCGCCCCAGGCTCCGCGGGAACCTTCACCGTGCCGGCCGTCATGTTGAACCTGTTGCCGCCGTCAGGCAGCGGATTGCCCGGGCAGCCGGGCGTCGAATTACAGATCGCCGGAGTCGCGTCCTCTGATTTCACCGTCTCCGGCAACCCCGGACTGGATGCCGGCGTCTTCAGCATCTTCGTCGGCAATGGCCAGATCGCCAAAATTCAGCAATAGCGTATTGATACAAGCGCACTGTTGATACAGGCGTACTGATACAATAGTTTCTCGGAGGCATTCCCCGTTGTCAGGAGACGGGTTGAGGTGTGCTCAACCGGACGTGTGCGCGGTGTTCTTGCGTGCGCAACTTCTGGGGAATGCTCGGGTGAATCAATGGGAAATGTGATCGTTCTCGGCGCGCAGTGGGGCGACGAGGGCAAAGGCAAAGTGGTCGACCTTCTGGCCGAGCGCTTCGATATCGTCGCGCGATATCAGGGCGGGCATAACGCCGGACATACCGTATTTATCGGCGACCGCAAATTTGTATTGAAGCTGATCCCCAGCGGAATCCTGCGGGGCGGCGTGATGGCCGTGATCGGCAACGGCGTGGTGATCGACCTGGCGGCGCTGCTCCAGGAAATCGAGGCGCTCGAAGGCGCGGGCATCGACGTTCGCAGTCATCTGCGCATCAGCAATCGCGCGCACGTGATCTTTCCGTTCCACCGCCTGGTGGAGAAGATGTCGGAGGCGCGGGAGAACCGCATCCCCATCGGCACCACCCAGCGCGGCATCGGACCCTGTTACGAAGATAAAACCGGCCGCCGCGGCATCCGCATCGCCGACCTGTTCGATCCGGAGGCGTTTCGCGCGCTCTACGACACGCTCGCCGAAGACAAGCGCACGCTCGCGGAAACCTTCGCGCTGCAGGAGCCTATCGACTACGCGGCCATCCGCCAGCAAACCGAAGAGTTGGCCGAGCGCATCCGTCCCCTGGTCTGCGACACCTCCAAGCTATTGAACGACGCCATCGCCGCCGGCAAGCGCGTCCTGTTCGAGGGCGCGCAGGGAACCATGCTCGATATCGACCACGGAACCTACCCCTTCGTCACCTCCTCCAGCGCGGCCGCCGGCGGAGCCTCCACCGGCACCGGTGTTCCGCCTACGCGCATCAACGGCGTGATTGGGGTTTCGAAGGCCTACATCACGCGCGTCGGCTCCGGTCCGTTTCCCACAGAAAGCGACGGCGCCGCCGGCGACCTCCTGCGCCGCGAAGGCAACGAATTCGGAGCCGTCACCGGCCGTCCCCGGCGCTGCGGCTGGTTCGACGTTCCGCTGCTCGGCTATACCGCCATGGTCAACGGCTTCGACACGCTGATGATCACCAAGCTGGACGTGCTCGATCAGCTCGAGGAAATTCCGGTGTGCGTGCGCTACCGCCTGCACGGCGCCGACATCTGTGAAATGCCGGCTACCTACCGCGCCCTCGAAGCCGTCGAGCCCGTGTACGAGAAGCTGCCCGGCTGGCGCTCCTCCACGCGCGGCATCAATCGCTACGAGCAGCTCCCTGAACGCGCCAAATCTTACCTCCGCTTCCTCGAAGAGCGCACCGGAGTCGAGATCGGCGGCGTCTCCACCGGCCCCGAGCGCAATGAGACCATAATCCGCCCCGGTTCGCGCCTGGATCAGTTGCTCGCCTGACGCCGCCGTTCGCCTAGTGTAGTGTCCACGAATTAACTGGACAGGCGTTTGCGGCGTTTCGGGGCAGTACAACCGGGCTGGATCTGTTCGAGGGTTTGGCGGCAACGGGCAAGCTTGGAGACGATGGAGTCGACCGTCGCGGTCCAGACGAAAGGCTTCGGATTTTCGTTCCACGTTGCCAGGAAGTCGTTGATTGCGGCGATGAGTTCGTCGACGCTGAAGAAAGAATCGCGGCGGATGCGTTTGTTGGTTAGTTCAGCGAACCACCGTTCAATCAGGTTCAACCAACTGCAACTGGTTGGGACGTAGTGGATCACAAAGCGAGGATGTTTCTGCAGCCAGGTTTTCACCTCCGCTGTGCCGTGAGTGCCGTAGTTGTCCATGACAACGTGTAAGGCATCGCCGCCCGTGAATTCGCGATCAATCCGCCGGAGAAACTTCAGGAACTCCTGGTGTCTGTGCCGTTTGTAAAAATCGCCGATGACTTTCCCCTGCAGCAGATCGAGAGCGGCGAACAGAGTGGTCGTCCCGTTGCGTTTGTAATCGTGCGTCATGGTTCCGCAGCGGCCCTTCTTCAGAGGCAGACCGGGTTGAGTGCGGTTCAGCGCCTGAATCTGGCTCTTTTCATGGACGCAAAGAACGATGGCTTTGTCGGGCGGATTGAGATAGAGACCAACTACGTCGGTCAGTTTTTCGAGAAACTTCGGATCGCGCGACAGCTTGAACGTCTTTGTGCGATGGGGCTTGATGTTATGGCTCTTCCAAAGATTGCTGACAGTTGACTTGCTGATGCCCTGACTGGCTGCCATGAGGCGGCAGCTCCAGTGCGTCTGGCCCTTCGGCTTCGATTGCAGGGTCGCATCCAGAACTGCCTTGACCCGATCCGGGCCATAAGTCGCTTTGCGGCCGCGCCCCGGCGCGATTTCCCACAAACCCTGCAGTCCTTCTTCGGCGAAACGCTCTCGCCACAGGCGGACGGTTTTGCGATTTATCTTCAGCCCGGCGGCAACCGATGCCTCGGATTCTCCGCGCGCCAGTGCCAGTACAATGCGGCACCGCAAGGCAACCTGTTGCGGGGTACCCATCGCTGCCAGCCACTGCTCGATCTGATTCTGTTGATCCTCCGAAAACACCAGCGGAGTCCCCGAACGAGGCATGCCCCATTATCCGGCTTCCCCAGCCTGATTGTCCAGCTATTTGTTGGACACTACACTAGCTCTACCAGATTGTTGCGACGCGTGACGAACGGACGCGTCCGTCGCGGCTCAATAGGGGCACCCCGCGGAGCTGAGCGGTCGCCGCAATGATCCTGTCCGGAAGATCCGGAACGTCCCGTCGAGGGATCTTTCGCATTTCCATCGCGATGTTTTCGTCGAAGGCAACGTGCTGTAGGACGGCCTTCGGATCGCCAATCGCGGCCTGAAGATCATCGAGCGCGCCGGCGGGAATCCGGCCCTTCTCAATCAGATAGATCATCTCGGCAAGGCTGAGGGCCGACACGCCGATATGATCGCCCCGGGCAATCGCCGCCTCGATGAACGCGGACGCGCCGCTTCCCAGCCGCGGATCGGAGAAGAGATACCAAATGGCGGTGTGCGTGTCAGCAATCGCGACGATCATCAGAAATCGGAGCGTGGAAAGTTCGCAAACATGTCGGCTCGGTTTTGATCGATTTCCTCGGCGGACGGCGCCGGGCCGTATTTGGCAAGCAGGCCGCGGAGCGATCGCGTCGGCTCTTTTCCGGATGGGGGGCCCGGAGCCTCGGTCAGCAGCTTATCGAGGGCCTCGCGCACCAGGGCGTCCGCCGAGAGGCCCTTGGCTCGGGCCAGCGCGATGAGCCGGGCTTCCTCCTGCGGCTGGAGCGGCAAATGGATCGTCATGGCGGCTTCCTGATCCCATCTTACGCCACCGCGTTTCTTCTCCCCTCAGATGGCCTCCTGCCCCGATCCCCATCCGCCCCCGATCCGGTGTTTAATAGGAACTGAAGGGTAGTTCCCCAACATGAAATGTAGTTCCGTCGTCGCCGCGCTGGCGTGCTGCCTTGCGCCACTGCTGGTGAGTGGAGCGGAGATGACTCCGCCGAAATCCGGCAAAACCGCCATTTTCCCTTTGAAAGACATCAAGCCCGGCCTGCAGGCCACCGCCTGGACCGTTTTTCAGGGCACCCAGCCCGAGCCTGTCCCCGTCGAGATCATTGGCGTGTGGAAAAAGGCCAACGGCCCCAACGACGTCATCTTGGGAAAAATGGGCGGTAAGGCCGAACGCACCAACGTCGCCGGCGGCATGAGCGGCAGCCCCGTCTATATCGATGGCAAGTTGGTAGGCGCGATCGCTCTGCGCATCAGCGTCTTTTCGCCGGACACCATCTGCGGGATCACGCCCATCGAATCCATGCTCGAAGTCGGGGACTTCGACGTCTCCCACCCGCAGCCGCCGGCCGGAGGATCGCGCCTAGCCGAGTTACCGCAGGATCTGATGCAGCGCCTCGTCGCCGCCGGAGTTGCCGAATCCTCGCTGCCCCGCGACCGTCCGCTGCTGGAGCCCATCGCCACGCCAGTCATGTTCTCCGGCTTCAGCCCGGGAGTTCTGCGTCAGTTCGCTCCGCTGCTCGAACAAATGGGCATCTCCGCAGCCGACACCGGCGGAGGCGGCGCAACTACGCTCGATTGGAAACCCGTCAAAGGTTGGCAGACCTCGCTCAATCCCGGCGAATCGATTGCCGGCATTCTCATCTCTGGCGACCTTTCGGCCACCGGAACCGGCACGGTCACCTACAACGACGGCAAGCGCGTGCTCGCCTTCGGCCATCCCTTCATGAACCTGGGTCCGGTGGACATGCCCATGGCGAAAAGCGAAATCGTCATGACCCTGGCTTCCTCATATCAGCCCAACAAGCTGCCCAATACCACTGAAGTGGTGGGCGCACTGCACCAGGACCGCTTCAGCGGCATCATGGGCGAGCTCGGCGACCAGGCTCCCATGGTGCCGGTCCACTTGAAACTCCGGTCGCTCGACGGCTCCAGCAAAGTCACCAAGGAGAAGGACTTCAACTTCCAGGTTTTCGTCAACCAGAAGTACACTCCAGCGCTGATGATGGCCACCCTCGCCAACACGCTCCAGCAAATCAACGAATTCGCCGATGAAATCACCTACCGCGTCAGCGGCAACGTGGAAGTCGCCGGCGGCGGGAAGATGAATGTGTCGACGGTGCTCGCCGGCAACGATGGCGCCGCTCCGCCGATGCTGCTGCTGGCCAACTGGTGGGGCGACAAGTTCAACCGCCTGTTTGCGAATCCGGTGTCCATGCCCACCCTCACCAAAGTCGATTGCACCATCGACCTGCTCCCGGATCGCCGCACCGCCGCCATCGACAGTGCCTGGACGCCCGCGGCCGAGGTCGAAGCCGGCAGCGAGATCCCGGTGAAAGTGTTCCTCCAGCCCTATCGCGGGGAGCGCATCGAGCGCACTGTGACCGTCAAGATTCCCGCGGGCCTCGCCAAAGGCGAGCATCGCATCCTGTTCAGCGACGCCGACACTTTGAACCGCCTGCAAAGCTCCGCCGCGGCCGCCAGCCGCTACATGGATATCCCGGAAATCGTCTCCCTGCTGAATCAGGAACGCAGCAACAACCGCCTCTATGTTTCGCTGGTAGAGCCCCGCGCCACTTATTTCACCAACGACAAAACCCTCCCCGACCTCCCCGGCTCCATGCTGAACCTGCTTGAAGCGGATCATTCGGCGAGCAAGTCCCTGGCCGGAACCCCTGAAACGGCGCAGGAGCAGTTATCCATCCCCTTTGAGGAGATGGTGAGCGGCAGCTACTCGCTCCGTGTCGTTGTTAGATAAGAAAAAGCAAACAACTCGATGAAAAAATTTGCGTCAAGCGCTGCCGTGCTGGCCGGGGTGGCGTGTGCGTTTCTTCCCGCGCTCGCCGTCGATACCAAGAGCTGGATTCAGGACGATATGGCCGGCTTCGACAAGGGCACGCTCACCGGCCTATCCTTATCCAGCGAAGGGAAACTCACGCTCGCCCCCGTGGCCAAGGAGTTGCTCGATGCCTCCGCGCCGTTTCTGTACGCGGTCGCGCGCGATTCGAAGGGCAATCTTTACGCCGGCACGGGTGGCTTGGGCGCCTCCACCGCGAAGCTCTTCGAAGTCGATTCGAAAGGCGTCTCCAAAATGCTGGCCGAGCTCGATGGCATCGCGATTCAGGCCATCGCCATCGACTCCATGGATCGTGTCTACGCAGCCACCTCGCCGGACGGCAAAGTCTATCGCGTGAGCCCCTCCGGCAAAGCCGGGGTGTCCAAAGCGGAGGTCTTCTACGATCCCAAGACCAAATATATCTGGGCGCTCACCTTCGACCGGAGCGGCAATCTGTACGTCGCCACCGGAGACACGGGCGAGATTCACAAAGTGACTCCGGCGGGCTCTGGATCGGTCTTCTGCAAAACCGAAGAGACCCATGCGCGGTCGCTCGCTCTCGACACCAGCGGCAACCTGATCGTCGGAACGGAGCCCAGCGGGTTGATCGAACGAGTCACGCTCACCGGACCCTCCGCCGGTCCCTCCGTCTGCCAGAGTTTCGTTCTCTATCAGGCCCCCAAGCGCGAGATCACCGCCGTCGCCGTCGCGCCGGACGGGTCGATTTACGCCGCGGGCGTCGGCAACAAACAGCCGGCAACCGTACCACAGGCAGGAGTCCAGCCCGCGCCTCCTCCCACCGTCTCCGTTGTGACTCCGACCCCGCCCGCACAGGCTGCCGTCATCGCCGCCCGAGCCGCGGCAGCCGCGGCACTTCCTGCGCCGGCCGCAACCCCAACCGTCCCCGGCGGCTCCGAGATTTATCACATCCAGTCCGACGGCTACGCCCGCAAGGTTTGGAGCGATGCACAGGATCTGGTGTACGCGATCGCCTTTGACTCGCATGGCCGAGCCATCGCCGGGACCGGCAACCGCGGTTATTTGTTTCGCCTCGATTCGGACCATTCCTTCACCCGCCTGCGCAGTCTTGATTCCATGCAGGTGACCGGATTGACCTCGGCGCCGGACGGAACCATCTTCGCGGTCACCGGAAGCATCGGCAAGCTGTTCGCCGTGGGCCCGAGCCTCGAAACTTCGGGCGTCTATGAGAGCGACGTGCTCGACGCCGGAGCATTCACCTATTGGGGCCGCGTTTCGACCATGCCCGCTGCTTCCTCTGGTATCTCTATCGAGACGCGCAGCGGCAACCTCGACCGTCCGCAGCAGAACTGGAGCCCGTGGGTAAAACTCGACGCGGCCGGGCGAATCGCCTCGCCTCCGGCCCGCTTCCTGGAATACAAAGCAACCCTCACCGCCGCCGCCGAAATCGACCGCGCGGAAATCGCCTACCAGATGAAGAATGTCGCGCCGGTGATCGAGGGTGTCGAGATCACGCCGCCCAATTACCGCTTCCCCGCCCCATCTTCCGCCGCGTCTCCGTCAGGCAATCCTCCTTCGCTCTCACTTCCGCAAATCGGCAGGAAGGCCAACAGCTCCGGCGGTTCCACTTCTTCTTCCTCGAACACTCCCGCGCTCACCTGGGCCAAGGGATTCATCGGCGCGCGTTGGCTGGCCGAGGACGACAACGGAGACACGCTGATCTACACTGCCGAAATTCGCGGCGCGAATGAGACCGGGTGGAAATTGATCCGCGACAAGATCCGCGAGAATTATGTGAGCTGGGATTCCACCGCGTTCCCCGACGGCAAATACATCGTGCGCATCGCCGCGTCCGATTCGCCATCCAACCCGCCGGATCAGGCTCTATCTTCGTCGCGCGAATCCGATCCGTTCCTGATCGACAACACTCCGCCCGAGATCACCGGCCTTACAGCTTCACCCTCCGCCGGAAAAGTCGAGATCCGCTTCCACGCCGCCGACGCCCTCAGTAATCTCGGCAAAGCCGAGTACTCAATCAACGGCGGCGACTGGATGGTAGTGGAACCCACCACGCGCCTGACCGATTCCACCGCGCACGACTATCGCGTGCAGATCGACCGTGGCTCCGGCGAGCTGACCATCGCCGTGCGCGTCTCCGACGACTTCGAAAACCAGGCCGTCGCCAAAGCAGTCGTGCGTTAGCCCGCTCCTGCCGTTACCGACCCGCGAATGCTGGCGCCACCGCCGCGAACGCTGGCGTTACCGAGCCGCGACGGGGTGCCCCTTGGGCCGGGAGCGGTTGGTTTTACCTAACCGGCGGGACCAGCACGCTCCGCCGCGCGCCCTCGCGCAACGACACCTGCGTCCCTCGCGATAGCAGTTCTGAAAGCACGTCCGGATTGCGATACTCCACCTCGTGCGAATCCGGCCACGCCAGCAGCGTGTAATCGCCCGGCGAAAGGCCGCCGATGCGGATCTGCCCCTCCGGAGCCCGCACCACCGTCGGAATCGCGATCCCGTCGCGCATCACGATTAACGCCACGCTGAACAGCTCTCCGGAACTCGCGCCGTCAATGCTCCCGAACACTTCCGCCGCGCCCGACTTCATCACCACCGCCAGCGTAGGCGGGTAATTGTCCGTTACGGTGAGTCCCTTTCCCAAAATATCCAGCGGACCGGAAACCGTATTGGCATGCAGCTCCGACAAATAAAAATCCGGCAAGCCTCGCACCGAGATCTCATATTTTCCGGGCTGAACGTTCTTGAGCACGAAATTACCCTTGGGGTTCATCACCGCCACCGAGTCCTTCACGTCCCCCGGCCAGTGGCGCGGATGGAACGGAGTCGCGTACACTACCGCGTACTGATCGATGGTTCCGGGCCCGCGAAACTCAATGTGTCCGCTGATGTCCTCGCCCTCGCTGAGCGTGAGCTTCACCGGAACGGGATCGCGCGCTTCCACGTCCACCGCCGCCTCGCCCACGTTCAAAGGCGTGACATCCGGCGTGTACGCCTGAACCGTGTACGACCCCGGAGTCACGCCGGTAATTTCGAAAGTCCCGCCCGGAGTGACCGCCGCAGAACCTCCCAAAGGATCGTCCCCGCGCAGCAGATGCACCACCACGTTGCGGCGCAGCGGCATGTTGGTGACGATGCCGCGGACGTGGAACGACGCGTGGCTGGCCAGATGAAAATCCGCGCTGATAGACTTGCCCGCCGTCGCCGTCAACAACTGCGCGTCGTCCTGCGTCGCTGCCGAGGGATAATACACCGGTCCGTAAGTTTGCCCGCCGGCTCGCCCCGTGGCTCGCAAATAGAACATCCCCGGAGGCAGATCCTCCAACCGGAATTCGCCATTCTGATTCGTGATCTGGTCGAACGCCTGCCGGGCTTGCCTTCTTCCATTGTGGATTTCTACCCGCACCAGGTTCACGCCGATGCCCGCAATCGGCCCGCCCGCGGCATCGATCACGCGGCCCTGAATCAAGCTCTGCGGCATCAGCTTGATGCTCAGCGGCGCTGCCCCCGCCTTTACCGATAACGCCACGCGATTCTTTCCATCCTGCGCGCGATAACCGTCCCGCGAGATAAACAGCCGCACTCCCGTGGCGGTCGGGTCGGCCGAGAGCGTGAACCCTCCGGAGGCGTCCGTGGTGATCTTGACGGCGTTCGGCGACGGAGCGTCGGATTCTATCGGCCGGTCGCGGAATCCGTAGGAGGCGAAGGATGGCTCCCACAGCACCACGGCGCCCACGACCGCTTTTCCGCTGATCGAATCGGTTACGGTGCCGCTCAAACTCCAGGGCTGCGGCTGCGAAGGCTGGCACCATGCGACCGGTGGGCTGAGCAGCAGGAGAACGGTCCAGCGCGCCATTTGTCCTCTACTATAGCCTTCACGCCGCACTCTGCGCTAACTTGAATGAATGATGCGAACGCTCCTCCTTGGCGTAGCCCTACTGGCGCCTCTGTGGGCGCAGACTCCTCCGCCGGTTTCAAACCCTCCGTCAGTTTCAAACCCTCCCTCGGTTTCAAATTTGGAGTTCGATCTTCTGCCCGGCTTTGGCTGGATCGACACCCGCATCGACCTTCAGCCGGCCGATTCCGTCCACTTCGACGCCTCCGGCTCGCTTCAATACGCCAACGCGAAGCAGTCCAACGGACCCCCAGGATTGCCCCGCGCCTTTAAGGATCTGGTTCGCGATCTCCCCTTCAATGACACCGGCCGTGGAGCCCTCCTTGGCCGGATCGGCTCCAATGACGCTGACCGTCCTTTCCTGATCGGCCCTGAGCTCGATAAGAAAGCGCCCATCGCCGGCCGGCTCTTTCTCGGCATCAATGAGAGGACCAAAGATAACGCCGTCGGCTCGTTTCATGTGACCGTGGTCCACACGGCCGCGGCCGCGGTCACCAATGCTGCTCCGGTTCATCTTCCTGAGCTCCCGCAAGCCGTGCTCGACACCATCCCCCTCCGTGTCAGCGGCGGCCGGTCAGGCGGGCTCGGCGATCGGGTCAATTTCATCCTCATCGGCTCCAACACTCAGATGCAGGCGATGCTCAAAGGCGCGGGATGGGTGCAGGTGGATTCCAGCAAGAAGGCCGCCCTTGTTGACGGCTTCCGCGACTCCATCTCCAAGGAAGCGTACATTAGCCTGCCGATGAGCGAGCTGTGGCTCTTCGGACGCCCGCAGGATTTCGGCTACGCGCAAGGCGATCCCATTCGCGTTGTCGCCTCGCGCCATCACTTCCGTCTGTGGCGAGCCCCGTTCCAACTGGGGGGCCAGGATGTCTGGGTCGGCGCAGGCACTCATGACATCGGCTTCAACCGCAACCACCGCGATGAGTTGATCACGCACAAGATCGATCCCGATACCGATAATGAGCGCGACTACATCCGCGACAGCCTTACCCAAACCGGCATAGTGCTGAAAACCGATTACGTCACGCCCACCATCCCCATCACTACAGGCAAGACCGCCACCGGCGAGGAGTTCTACTCGGACGGCCGTACGCTGCTCCTCTACCTCGCCCCATCGCCGTCCAATTAGTGGCCTGTCTCAGCCGGAACATTAGTACCGCTTCCTGTGGTCGCGGCTCGGAACGCCTTCGGCACAGAGCCGCGACCGAAGGAAGCGGTTGGGCGCATCTTACTGGGCTGCCCAAGGGCACTCGCCGCCGCAGCTCGTCGAAGAACTTCTGCAAGGAACCGCTGTTCGCCGCGATCAAAGACGTCACCCCCCTAGAAACTCCTTGACAAGTTCGATCCTTCGAATATAATGGAACCATGGAAGCGCCAAGATTGAAACTTGCACCGGACGCCGACCGAACCGCCGCCTATGCGGACATGTTTTCGGCTCTCGGGGCAGAACCCCGGTTGCGAATTCTGCGGGTGCTTCTGGCGGCGCACCCTGAGGGGATGGTCGTTGGCGAGATTCAGAGCGAGCTGGGTATTGCGGCCTCCACGTTGTCGCATCATTTGGAAAAGCTCAAAAATGAGGATCTCATCGCGGTGCGCCGTGAGAGCACATTCCTGCGGTACACCGCCAATACTCCAGTGCTGGAGGAGTTGCTGGGGTTCCTTTACGCCGAGTGCTGTACGCGAAACAAGGCGATCCAACCTACCAAGATCACTCAACTCTGTAAGTAACAGAAGGCCGTATTACGCCGGGAAAGATTATGCCTGACGAATCAAAGAACACGTCGCACCTGAAGCAACCCCTCAGCCGCAGCCTACGTGATATGGCTCCACTGGCAATAGCCGCGGGTATGACGAAGCAAACTCCAGATCATGGCAGCGCCCGCGTCAAGCCCAAGTACGTGAACGTAATACTTTGGGGGGCGATAGCACTTGTCGCGGTGCTCGTAGCCGCGTGGACCATCTGGGCCAGCCAACAACCTGATCTTCGCTCGATTTGGGCGCCGGACTAGCGTTGTGGAAATAGTCATCCAATTTCGCAAGGAGGAGACAAACATGGCGATGAAAACGAGAGTTCTGTTTCTCTGCACCGAGAATTCCTGCCGTACGCAGATGGCCGAGGCGTTCCTTCGGGAACTGACCGGCGATGAATTAGAGATCGTGAGCGCGGGATCGGAAGCGGGCCGTCTGGACCCGGAGGCGGTGGCGGCGATGCGGGAGGTTGGTATCGACATCTCGTCGGCACAAACCAAGAGGGTTAATCCATACCTCGGCGAACGATTCAACTACGTCATCACGCTATGTGATCGGGAGATAGAACGGTCGTGCCCGATATTCCCTGGCGCGCTGTGGCGCCAAACCTGGGAGCTGGATAGCCCCGCTGCGCTGGAGGCGCATGGCCTGAGCCACGCCACGGCGGTGCGCTATGCGCGCGACAAGATTCGCGGGCACGTGGCTGAGTTCGTGGCGGAGCACCATCAATCCAAGTCAGGGAAGGAAAAATCGGCATGGACGTAAAAGAAACAGTACGAATGAAATACGGCGAGGCGGCGCGTCGCGTCGAGACCGGCGGAAGCTCCTGTTGCGGAGCGAGCGCCGCTCTCGGCGGTTGTTGCGTCGATCCGATCACTTCGAATCTCTATGACTCCAGTCAGACCAGCCAGATTCCCGGTGAGGCGGTGCTTGCATCTCTCGGTTGCGGCAACCCAACCGCGCTCGCTAAACTCAGCCCCGGCGAAATCGTCCTCGATTTGGGCTCTGGCGGCGGCATCGACGTGCTGCTGTCCGCCAAACGCGTGGGGCCGGCCGGCAAAGCGTACGGCCTCGACATGACTGACGAGATGCTGGCCCTGGCGCGGGAGAATCAGCGCAAATCTGGAGTGCACAACGCCGAATTCTTGAGGGGCGAAATCGAAAACATTCCGCTTCCTGACAACTCCGTCGATGTCGTCATCTCGAATTGTGTGATCAATCTTTCCTCCGACAAGGACAAGGTGCTCCGCGAGGCGTTTCGCGTGCTCAAGCCAGGCGGCAGATTTGCGGTCTCCGATGTCGTCGTCCGCGGCGAGGTGCCCGAGCAGGTTCGGCGCAGTATGGAGCTGTGGGTCGGCTGCATCGCAGGCGCCCTCGAAGAAATGGACTACGTCAAGAGACTCGCCAAGGTGGGCTTTGATTTGATCGACGTGGAACCTACGCGTGTCTATAGCATCGAAGACGCACGGCAGTTCCTAGCCGGTGAAGGCATCGACGTGGAGGCGCTTCGGAAGGACATTGAGGGGAAATTCATGAGCGCCTTTATCCGCGCTGAAAAACCCTCCACACCCGCGAGGTCGTGCTGCGGTCCGGCCTGCTGCAGCTAGAACCGCCAAAAGGAACCGGCGCCAATACATGACTCGCATCGGAATTAATGGATTTGGGCGGATGGGCCGGCTTGCCTTCCGCGCTGCCTGGGATTGCACGGACCTGGAGGTCGTGCATATCAACGAAATCAAGGGGGGAGCCGCTACCGCTGCGCATCTGCTTGAATTCGACAGCGTCCACGGGCGCTGGCCGAAGTCGATAAAGGCCGAGGCCGATGCAGTAACGGTCGGCGGGCGTCCGATCAAGTTCACGGCTGAATCAAAACCGAACGCGGTCCCTTGGGAGGCCAGCCAAGTCGATATTGTTCTGGAGTGCTCCGGAAAGCTTCTCACGCCCGAAGTCCTGGTTCCGTACTTCGAGCGTCAGGTGCGCAAAGTAATCGTCGCGGCGCCGGTGAAGCATCAGGGCGCGCTGAACATCGTGATGGGCGTGAATGACGGGCTCTATTCGCCCGCCGAGCACCACATCATCACTGCCGCTTCATGCACGACGAACTGCCTGGCTCCCGTGGTGAAGGTGATTCACGAAGGCATCGGAATTCGACACGGTGTGATCACCACCATCCACGACGTGACGAACACGCAGGTCATTGTGGATCTCCCTCACAAGGACCTGCGGCGCGCGCGGTCCGCCTTGATGTCCCTCATCCCGACGACAACCGGCTCTGCAACCGCGATCGGACTGATCTATCCGGAGTTACAGGGCAAGCTGAACGGCGTTGCCATCCGGGTGCCGCTGCTCAATGCCTCGCTGACGGACTGTGTGTTCGAGGTGGCGAGGCCCACCAGTATTGCCGAGGTAAATGCTCTCTTCAAACAGGCCGCCGAGACAACGCTCCATGGGATTCTCGCGTATGAGGAGCGCCCCCTGGTTTCCATCGACTTCTTGAACGACCCGCACTCGGCGATTGTCGACGCGCTGTCCACGATGGTGATCGACGGCACCCAAGTCAAGATTCTTGCCTGGTACGACAACGAATGGGGCTACGTGAACCGGATGATCGAGCTCGCTCGCAAGGTGGCAGCGCATCTGCCGCAACGAACGACTGGAGCGTGACCTACCGTTTCCGATGAACAGCATTCGCAGCTACGCGTTAGTAACGGGAGCCTATTGGGGATTCACCATCACCGACGGCGCACTCCGGATGCTCGTCGTTCTGCATTTTTACAAGCTTGGCTACGACAGCATTTCCATCGCTTTCCTGTTCCTGTTTTACGAGTTCTTCGGCATCGTTACGAATCTCTTCGGCGGATGGATCGCATCCCGCTCCGGCGTCAAAGTCACGCTGTACGGCGGACTGGTGTTACAGATCTTCGCCCTCATCATGCTTGCGCTCCTAAACCCGCATTGGTCCACCACTGTTTCGGTGGCCTACGTGATGGTGGCACAAGCCCTGTCCGGCATCGCCAAGGACTTGACGAAGATGAGCGCCAAGAGCGCGATCAAAGTTATTGTGCCGGATGGTAGCGACGGCGCGCTGTTCAAATGGGTCGCACGCTTGACCGGCTCCAAAAACGCCCTCAA
Source organism: Bryobacterales bacterium (assembly GCA_963838455.1). Taxonomy (GTDB): domain Bacteria; phylum Acidobacteriota; class Terriglobia; order Bryobacterales; family Bryobacteraceae; genus Palsa-187. The sequence continues at coordinate 891 of CAWISY010000250.1, read as the reverse complement.
GGGCGTGGGCTTTTTCGTGGGCGGCGCGTTGCTCTCGGCGTTCGGGTTCGTCGGCGCATTGGTGGGAATGGCAGGAGCGCTCGCCGTCGTACTCCTCGCTACGGTCGCTTCTCTCTCGGGTGATCTGGGGCGTTCCAGGAAGAAAGTAAAGTTCACCTCGCTCCTCTCGAAGAGTTCCGAGATCAATTGGCTTTCGGCCGCGCGCCTGTTTTTGTTTGCCTCCCGAGATGTCTGGTTTGTGGTGGGTCTGCCGGTATTTCTGACTCAACTTGGTTGGTCTTTTTATGGTGTAGGGGCTTTCTTGGCGCTGTGGGTGATTGGCTACGGTTTCATCCAGGCTGGTGTTCCTGAAATCCTGCACGCAATCGGGAAGCGCGATTCCGTGGACGGAACTGCCGCGCGCCACTGGGCGTTCGTGCTGGTATTCATCCCCATCGGCCTCGCCGTAGCGTTCCGGTTCGGTGTAGACCCAGGGCTCGCGCTCATTGTAGGTCTGGCGGTCTTTGCGGTGGTTTTTGCGATTAATTCGGCGGTCCACTCCTATCTGGTGCTCGCTTACACGGATGAGGACAGCGTGGCTCTAAACGTCGGCTTCTACTACATGGCGAACGCCGGGGGCCGGCTCCTCGGCACATTGCTCTCAGGTATTGTCTTCCAGTTCGCGGGCTTCCAGGGATGCTTGTGGGGATCGGCGGCGCTGGTACTGGCAGCCGCGGCCCTATCGCTTCGCCTTCCACGCGGGCACGCCGTCTCGCTAGCAACCGTCAAGGTCGGAAGCGGCGAGTAATTCGATGAGCGCGACACGTCGAAAAGGCCGTCGCGCTCGTGGCGCGGGCATCACCATGGCGCTGTACAAGCGGCTGAGCCTGAACGTGAGCACCCTGGATACGT
>CAWISY010000249.1:0-7493 GCA_963838455.1 Bryobacterales bacterium | reverse complement strand
ACTCGGCTGCCAGGTAGGGTCTCTCCTGTTCCGCATTGCTCTGTCCCAACGTGCCGCCGCCTGAGACCCCGGGGAGGTCCACCATTCCTTCCGGTTTCGCGGAATGCTGTCTGTCGCCTTCGCCGTGATATGAGCGGCTCGGCCCTCCCAAACACCTTTCGGCTGAGAATTTGACGAGGCTATTGCGTTCACTGATTGTTGCGGCCCGCTGGTTTGCTCCCCTCTCTTTCAAGGGCTTTTGACACTCCGCTTCGTACGGTTGGATCTCTCCTCCCGCCTGGAGTCTGCTTCCGGGCGCTCCGGCGCTTACCCGGTCTGGACTTTCACCTGCTAGAACAACGCGTCTTTCAGGACGCACCATAGCCTCAGTCTAGCGTCTCAGTCTATCCTGGAAATTCATGGTCGAAACCATTCAATGGACCGACGCGGGCGTGGTGATGATCGATCAGACGCGCCTGCCTCGCGAGCAGATTTTCGTCACTTGCCGCACGTATGAGGAAGTCGCCGAAGCGATTCGATCGATGGTGATTCGCGGCGCGCCCGCCATCGGCGTGGCGGCGGCGATGGGCGTTGCGCTGGGCGTCCAGGAGGGCGCGGATTTCGAAACCGTGTGCCAGACGCTGGCGGCCACTCGGCCGACCGCGGTCAATCTGTTCTGGGCCATCGACCGCATGCGGCGCTTACGCGCTTCCCTGAATGGGTTGGCGCATTCTGAGACGGTTGACCGATTCATCGAGGAAGCGCGGCTGATCCGCACGGAAGACATCGCCATTTGCCGGGCGATCGGAGCTAATGGCGCGCCGCTGGTGCCCGACGGCAAGACCGTCCTGACCCATTGCAACGCCGGTGCGCTGGCTACCGCCGGCTATGGCACCGCGCTGGGCGTGATCCGCGCGGCGGCCGAGTCCGGCAAACATATTGATGTTTTTGCGGACGAGACCAGGCCGTTCCTGCAAGGCTCGCGGCTGACGGCCTGGGAGCTGCAACAGGACGCGATCCCGACCACCATCATTACCGATAACATGGCCGGCCACTTCCTGCGTTCCGGCCGGATCGGCTGCGTGGTGGTGGGTGCGGACCGCATCGCCGCCAACGGCGATGTGGCGAATAAAATCGGCACCTATTCGGTCGCCGTTCTGGCCAAGGAGAATGGAGTCCCGTTCTACGTTGCCGCGCCGGTATCCACCTTCGATCTCACGCTTCCCAGCGGCGACGCCATCCCCATCGAGCAGCGCTCGGCCCGGGAGGTCACGCACGTCTTCGGCGTGCACGTGGCGCCCGACAACATCGCCGTCGCCAACCCCGCCTTCGATGTGACCCCGGCGCGCTATATTTCTGCGATTATTTGCGAGAAGGGCGTGGCATGGCCGCCCTATGAGCAGTCGTTGCGAAACATGTTACGTTGAATCCTTATGCGTAAGTTGATCCCCGTTTTGCTTTGCGGCGCTCTCCTGTTGGCCGGTCAATCCCTGTCCAAGCGCCGCGCTCCCAGTTTTTCGCTGCCCGACGCCAACCAGGTGCAGCACGACATCCTCGACTATCGAGGCAAGTGGCTGGTGTTCACTTACACTACCAGCGTCAATTGCAACCAGTGTGGGCCGTTTGCCAAGGCGCTGCAGCCGCTGCAGAGCAAGGTCGCGGTGCTCAACGTGATGCTGAGCCCGCCGGAGAACGCCAATACCGCAACGCGTTTCGCCACCGAGAACAAAATCACCTCTCCCATCGTCTTCGATCAAAGCCAGACTGCGATCGCGTTCTTTAAGGCTACGCCCACCAATTCGCGCATCGACACCCCGCACGCCTTCATCATCAATCCCGCGGGAATGATCGTGGACGACTGGCCGGAGGGACGGATCGCCAGTATCCTGGGAGCCAAGGGTGGTGTCGCGGCCGCGTTGCAGACGCTCATGTCCTCCGGGGCAAAATAGGGGCCGGAAGGCCCCCTAATGTGAACGCCTTAATCCGCCGATGAGATGTCGTGCAGACAGGACAGTTGTCGCCAGAGTTGGCGGACGCAGCCGACGTACTGAGCGATCAGCTTCGGGTTCACCTCCAACGGTTGGCGGTTTTGCTGGATCCGCACACCGAAAAAATTGAGCGCAAGTTTGTGAGCCGGCTCCGCGCCCTCGGGTTCGAGCCGAAACAGCGGATCGCTCTGTCCGCCATTACCGCCGGCGCGGCGGCCAAGATCCTGGCGCAGGGGCACCCGGCGCTCAAGTTCATTGAACAGGTGGAATACAACGGCCGGCGTTTGGCCAAGCTGAACCTTCCTCCCAGCGCGATTCTGGAGGCGCTCGAAGAGTACGACTTGGTGCTGACGCCCACCCTTCAGGCTCTGCTCCCGGAAGAGGACGCCAACTTCCGCTGGGTCCGCGAGCAACTGCACTTCTGCGTGATTCTGACGCTGAACAACGCCTACTATCAGGTCCGCGAAGCCGAGACGCAGGCCTTTTACGAGCTGTTCCGTATCGAGATGGAAGCCTCCAACCTGGAAGACCTGCTACGGCGATTTACAGAGTCGCTGGTGCATGTCTGCCGCGCCAACGCCGGCCGGCTCTACATGTTGAATGAGGACTCCACCGAGTGGGTGCTCAAGGCCGGGTCTCCCAAGCTGGAGCCGTTTTCGGCGCCCAATCAACCCGGGCTGATCAAGAAACTCTCCAAGCAGCGCTTCCTGTATGGGAACGGCAACGGCCATGCCAACGGGAACGGCAAGGGACATCGCCAGTCTAAGGGACATTCCGGGGGACAGGCCAACGGACAGGCCGGCGGCGTGATTCTCGACCAGTCCTGGCAGGATCGCTTCGAGTGCTGCTGGTCGATTCCGCTGGCCGCCAACGGCCGCACCGCCGGCGTCATGCAGTTCGGCTTCTCGAAGAGTTACGAATGGCTGCCGCGGGAGCAGGAGCTGCTGGCCGCCGCCGCCGAACGCTGCCTGATGGCCGCCGAGAAGCAGCGCCTCATGGAAGATCTGGCCCAGCGCGAGGAGCAGGTGCGCCGCTTGGCCGAGCACATGCTGCACGTGGAAGAAATCGAGCGGCGGCGCATCAGCCGCGAGCTGCACGATGAGGCTGGCCAAAGCCTGCTGTGCATCCGTCTGCAGATGGAGCTGCTGGAACAGGAGTTGCCGGAAACCGGCGACGGACGGGTCAAGCTGCGCGAGGCGCGCGATCTGACCGAGCGGACCATTCTCGAAATGCGCCGCCTGATCGCCGCTCTCAGCCCGGCCGTGCTGGAGCAGTTAGGGCTCGGCGCGGCCTTACGGCAACTGGTGAACCGCTTCCAGCGCCTGCATCCCTGCCGGGTGCGTCTGCAACTTTCCAAGATGGGGGCGTTGCCGCAGCAGATCGAAATTATCACGTATCGGCTGGTGCAGGAATGCTTTAACAATATCGGGAAACACTCCGGCGCCTCCCACGTAAATATTTCTCTCACCTCCGCCGATGGATGGTTGAAGCTGACCGTTGAGGATAACGGTGTGGGCTTTCGGGTCGAGGAAGCGCTCGCCAAGCGAGACTCTTTTGGAATGTCGGGGATGCGGGAGCGAGTAGCACTATTGGGCGGCAAGTTCTATGTGGAAAGCCGCATGGAAGGTCCCAAAAGAGGTGCAAAGATTTCGATAGAACTGCCGATAGCCAAGTAAGGACACGATCGTATTACGGGCCTAAGCGCCGCGCTGTAAGCAGGCGGAGCAAAAACGAGAAGAAGGTCGGGCAAAATTTATATGGCGAAAATTCGAATCATGCTGGCGGACGATCACACGCTCTTCCGTCAGGGAATCCGAACGCTGATCTCAGCCGAAACGGACATGGAGGTGGTCGGAGAGGCCTCCAACGGCGGCGACGCCGTCGATAAGGCGAACGAAGTCCGCCCGGACGTCGTGCTTATGGACATCGGTATGCCCGGTCTCAGCAGTTTTGAGGCGACGCGGCAGATCAAAAAGAACCGGCCCGAAACTAAAGTGCTGTTCCTCACCATGTATGACGACGAAGATTATCTGGTGGAAGGCATGGAAGTGGGCGCCAGCGGCTACGTGCTGAAGGACAGCCCCAGCCAGCAACTGGTGGCCGCGGTGCGCGACGTTTGCCGCGGCGGCAGTTACCTCAGCCCGCGCATGCTCTCGCAACTGGTCGATGATTTCCGCAGCCGCATCAAGTCTGCCAACCGCTTGCCGCGCTTCGCCACTCTCACCACCCGTGAGCGGGAGGTGCTGAAGATGCTGGCCGAGGGCAACTCGGTCAAGGAAATCGCCTGCGATCTGAACCTGAGCGTCAAGACCGTGGAAGCGCACAAGTTCAACCTGATGCGCAAGCTGGATATCCACAACAAGGCGCAACTGGTGCAGTACGCCATCCAGAAGAAGATCATCAAGATCCCGAATCTGGTTTAGTTTCGTTCCGCTTGGGGAAATGCAGAACCATCCCTAGCAGCGCCAGAGCGAGAAACAAGTAATAGTGCGGCGAGCCGACCGCCAGCCGCACCGTCAACCCTGTCAGCGCCGCGGCTTCGCACAGAACCAGCGGAACCACGCGGGCTAAGCTACGCAGGAATTCGCTATCGACGGCCTCAGCCTGCGCCTGCAGCCAACGCCTGGCCGGAAACGAGAGCAGAACGTAGGCCACCGCCAGCGCCAGCAGCACCCGCTCCAGGTTGGCGTTGGTGGCCGTTCCCGCTGGCGGGACGACCAGTGCGAGCACGCCGTAGACGACCACGCTCACCACAAAAACGGACCATAAGACAGTGCCCTTAGGAAAGCGCTGCCGGTCTTGTTTCTGTGCGCCGGAGGGCGCCTGTTTCCCTTGCGGTGCCTTCATCGCCGCCAGCTTAGCACACGAGATTTGCCAGAATGCGCTCCCCCTCGGCACGATCGAGCACGCTCCACTGCTGCGCGGACTCCTCGTAGTAGAGGACGTCAAGGTGCCGAATATCGAACCACATCCCGTGGAGGCGCAGGCCCCGTTCGGCCGCCGCGCGAGCCACGCTGGGGTAGCCGCGCAGGTGTTCGAGCTGCAACAGCACGTTGCGGCGCGAAGCCTCACCCGGATCCGCAGCCAGCGCTTTCCCACCCGCGCCCATGTCGAGCCATGCCTTCAAAGGGCCATCCGGCAAAGTGTCGCGGCCGCGGCAGAGAGCAGCGATGGCGCCGCATTCGCTGTGCCCGCACACGATGATGTCGCGCACCTGCAGGTTGTCGACGGCGAAGTCCACCGCCGCTGCGGACCCGGTGCCTCCGGGATGGCCGAAGGGCGGCGCCAGGTTCCCGACGTTACGCAGCACGAACAGGTCCCCCGGATCGGTGGAGGCGAAAACGTTCACCGCCATGCGGCTATCGGAGCAGGCGATAAACAGCGCATCCGGCTTCTGCCCCAATGCCAGCTTCGCGAACGTGCCGGCCAGCGCCTCGCGGCGGGTCTCGCGGAAATTAAGAATACCCCGAATCAACTTTTCCATCGCACCTTGTTTATCGCAGCGCTTTCATCGCAGCGCTTTCATGGCGGCGCTTTCATCGCCCAGGGGACAATATACGACATCCGTGAGGGCGCGTACCGATGGTGCGCGCCACCAGCCTCACCGATTATCAGCCGAATCGTTGATTTAAGCCGGTCGCTGGATCGCGCCCTCACGAATTCAGAAGGAAACGCAGCACGTGCGGCAGGCCGCGGCAGCAGGCTAACACAGCGAAACACCTTATGAAGGCCGACGCCAGCCCTGCCGATAGCCGCCTATGCCACTACCATTGATCGCTCTAGGCGCCGCCGCCCTTGTTGGCCGTGCGTCCAAGAAACCCAAGAAGGTCAGGGCCGTTAACGGCTACACCACGAGCAAGGGTAAGAAGGTCAAGGCCTACCTGAAGAAGGACAAGTAGACCCGAGCACGATCGATGCATCACTCTAGCCAAGTCGGGATCGTCCCATTAATAATTTGGTGCATCGTACTTTCTCCCGTAGCACTGTATGCCCACTACCGCATCGAGATCGCCCGCCGCAAGCGCCACGAACTGAGGTTCCGGGCAAAGCGAATCGTCGTCGCCCTCACGCTCTACCTTGGCGGTGTCTTTCTGATGCACGCTATTGGATACGGCATGGTGCATTCCCTCTTTGTGGGTTTCCTGATGGGCGTGGCCGGTGGTTTCTTTTTTGTTCGTCCACCGTCAAGAACCCGGCGAGTCCCTAGACATATAAGGCAAGCGGTGATCGCACGTGACCTGAAGGGAGCGCCCTTCGATCCGGCGCTTCACCATCTTGACCACATCGTTCCGTTTTCCAAAGGTGGTGATCATTCGGTAGAAAACCTCCGTGTGATGGCGAAGGAAGACAACATTCGCCGCGGTGCGCAAATGCCGAAGCTCAGGGACTTTCACGCCAAGCGATAAGGACCCTCCACTTTTTCTTCCTGGCAGCGTTTGCTGGCTTGAACAAGTTGAGGTGCAGCCGCTTGCGCGGCTATTGCGAGGAAGTCTCTTCGATGGCTTCCAGAACCTGCTTGATGGTCTTCGGATGCAGGACCGCCGCCCGCTTTAGCTTCCGCAGCCGTAAGGCGCGGCAGCTTAGCCATGGACTTCGACGGCCGTCGTGAGGATCTCCCGGCTCAGAGCCGCCGAACGTTCCTCCTCGCTCAGCGTCCCAAGAAACAGCTCGATCGCTTCGCGAATATTCGTCAACGCTTCCTCGACCGTTTTGCCTTCCGACTGGCAACCCTTCAATTCGGGGCACCACGCGTAGCATCCGTGCTCGTCCTGTTCGATCACAACGCTAACCTTACGGTTCATTGGTAGTAGTTTAGCGCGGTACCGGTTTACACCGGCCCGTTTCTAAGAACCCCTTTCAAACCGTGCGTGCGGTTTTCCCGCACACGGCTTAACGATGATCTTCTGGGTGTGGCTTGCGCCGGGTAGTGCACCGTGCCCATCAATTTGTGCAGACCCATCCCGTGCAGCTGATCGCCGGTGAATGGCTCTCGCTTCGTGGTTCGCTGCCCACACCGCCGGTACTGCCAACGTCGCAGACTCTTCACCACAAAACCGTCCATCTTGTTGAACTCCCGGTCGGCTGTTCCCGTCCGAAAATAGTTCCCCCAGCCGCGAAGCACGGGCGTCAGTGCCGCAACAATCTGCTTCACATCTTTCCCGCTGTGCTGCTTGCCGGTTAACTCATGGACCCGGTCACGAAGCTTCTTGGTCGCCTTCGGACTCGGCCACCGGTGCATGTAGTGCCTGTCCGGCGCCCGTTGTATGCTCCGCTTCTTGCGAATCGTGCAGCCCAAAAACTCGAAGCCTTCCTTCCCGCGTCTCAAGTCCACCAGCCGCGTCTTCGCTGGATGCAGCGTCAATCCGAGCCGGTTCATCACCAGCCCGATCCGCCGGAGCGCTTCCCTGGCCTGCGATTCCGTCCGGCACATGGCCACGAAATCGTCGGCATATCGAACCAGGATTCCCAGTTGGCCACACCGCGCCGCCCAGATCCGGTCCAACTTGTTCAGATAGATGTTGGCTA
>CAWISY010000248.1:0-16904 GCA_963838455.1 Bryobacterales bacterium | reverse complement strand
GATGAGACCAGCGATCGTGCGGCCGAGCTTCAAAGGATTCTGAGCTTACCCGATGCCAGCCGAAAGCGAGCCCTGGCTGAAAATACGCGCCCGCTCCTCCGCCGGATAAATAAGGCGCTTGCAGCCGCACTGGATCGCCAACGCTCAAAAAGAACAGGTCGCCTTTTCCCAGCAGCCGCTCCGCGCCCGATCGGTTGATGATCATGTTTGACTGCATGGTCGGTTACGCGCAGGCAGACGCGGCCGCCCAGATTCGTCTTGAGCGCACCGCCGACCGTCTTCCGGTCTGGATATTGGGTCGCGATTATGAGGTGGATGCCTGAAGCACGGGCTTTGGCGCCCAGGCGGCTGATGGCCGCCTCCACCTCCTTGGTGGCCGCGCGGTCTACCAGCAGATCTGCGTATTCATCACAAACAAAGACTATTCTAGGCAGCACTGCGCCAGTCTTAGCTTGATATTCGGGAAGATCGCTGACCAGGGTTTGCTCAAATAGCTTGTAGCGCCGTTCCATCTCCTCGATCAGCGAATCGAGCACATCGAGGGCCGAATGTTCGGGCGGATAGATCAGACCGTGGGGCCCGTAAGATAGGGAGACCCCTTCAGTTCAGCGAACGCCTTCCGCTTGGGATCGATCAGGACCAGGCGCAGTGTCTCGGGTGTGTTGGACAGGATCAGGCCGGCGATGGCGGAACGCAGCCATTCACTTTTCCCTCCGCCGGCCGTGCCCGCTACCAGTAAATGCGGGTTGTTGGAAGAAGCCAGATCGACGAACTGCAAGCGGCCATTCAGATCGACCCCGAGAGGCGTCCTCGAACAGCCCGTCCCGTCCGGTTTAGGAAGCTGTTCAATGATGGAGCCGAATGTGACCATCTGCGGATCGGGTCTTGCAATGTCGATCACCAGACGGCCCTCGGCAGAGTAATCATCGGCTGGCTGCTGAGCGTCAGTTGCATGCCTAAGTCTTCGGCCCGGCTTCTGAGCTGCTTCATTTTGGTCTGGCGGCCGGGAAGACAAAATAGCGCAAAAACGTGGGCCCAGCGGTGACTTCGCCCTTCCATTCAACGGGCAATCCAATTTGCTGCATGACGCGCACCAGTTGCTTCCCGAGCGCCAGGTGCTGTTCGCTGACCCAGTTAGCGGCGGCGGAGGGATTTCCGGCAGCACGTTGGCCATCCGCCCGATCAAAGCCCGCAGAGCGGATTGGGCTTCGCGAGTTCGGCGCTTCGGTAGAACCGTTCTCTTAGCTCTGGTCCGAAGGTCATCACTGCGAGCGCCCCATCGCTGGTGGCAAGGCCGCTGGCGGAGAGCGCGTTATGATACAGGCATGCTTGGGCGAGATCCGCCTCCCGGCGCGGCTTTCCGAGCTTGAATTCGAGAACGCACCATCGTCCAGACTCCGGATTCTTCCACAGCGAGTCGGCCACGCCGAAGACGCGGACCGGGGCGGTCCAGTGCGGTTCCTTAACTTCCCATTGCAACTCCAGCTCTGGCTGACAAAGCATCCGCTCCAGCCAGGTGCGTCTTGGATGGTCGTAGCGAATCGTCCCGGTTGCTCGGCGGATGTGAGGAGGCGGCAGAGCCATTCGCAAGTGGATGTTACCGCTTCCCACAAACCCATCGCCTCCGCCCCGCTCTCGCGCAGGCTCGCCTGCATCTCAGTCAAGCGCGGCCCGAGCAGGTTGTCGTAGGCGTGCCTGGCCAGCCGTTGCGAATCTCCCAGTTCGCCCGGTTCCAGCGCCGCTTGCCAGCCATTCGGCCCCATTAACCCGGCCAGCGTCTCGTGAAATAGACTGCCAGCTAGCGCGTTTGAACGCGAACCTGATGCGTCAAAATCGCCGGCAGTTCGATCAGTTCGCGGCGGATGTCAGAGATGGAGAGCTGAGCCAAGAACAGATCCTCGCTATCCAGCGTCTGGGGCGGCTTCTGATATGGTGACCGGTTGAAAAAGCGCTGGAACTCGGCCGCCCAAGAGGCCAAACTGCCGCGGATCACGACGCGCACACTCTTCGACCTCCCCAGGCGCGACCTCCAGGCTACGGGCAGCATCTTCCAGTGTGACTATCTTCTTGTCAGCGAGCAACGCTGCCAACGCGGGCGTTAGGTCGGAAGGGGCCGGCGGAGTTGCCCCGAACTCGGAAACCAATGGGTCGAGCGCGGCAGGCAAGTGACCAGCGATCCATTTCTCTACGGCGCCTGACAGCACCGGTTCTCCATGGTGAGCCAGATCCCCGCTTTCGGCGTCCGAAAGAAGACGGCAGAGCGCTGCCAGTGCTTCCACCGCCTCCTGCGAAATAGTCACCAGGCGCCCGCCCTGTTCTTGGATAGTGGCGAACGTTGGTGGCTTACTTTGGCGTTACGGGAGATCGGCATCCGCGCGTCGCGGAGCACGAGCAGTTTCTGATTCGCGTCCGGCTTCCAAGCGTCAGAGAGTTTTTTTAGGCGGTTCGCGAGAGAAGTGGCATTGGCTTCATTGCGCAGGGCAATGACGACCTGGCCCCATTTATGGTGAAGTCCAGTGGCGAGCGTTCACCCGAAACCGAACAAGTTAGGCCGACGGAACGCGCTAGTAAGGAATCCCATTGCGAAGAATCGTTTCGGTTTCGGCAGGATCATGCGTCGTGAAGCGTTCGTCGAGCATCTTCTGAAGCACCGCATCCAAGGGCTCGACTACGAGTGCTTGGCCGGAACGCCATAGATCGAACAGGTCCTTACAGCGAGCGATGATCGTTCGGGCCGGCGCGGCGTTGGCCACAAAGACTTTTCGAATTTCCGATTCCGCGAGCGGCCAGCAGCCGCCGTGTGTAGTCCGTTCGGCAGCCAGTTCCGGCACCGTCGCAAGTCGTGCGGCGATGAGGCGCTGTGCTTGTTCCCAGGAGAGCGGAAGAATCGCAGCGCGGCGCCCGAGCGCTCTCGATCTCGCAGCCTCGTCCAGGATCTGCTCCATCAGAATTTTGAAGGAACTCTGCTCACAGCAAATGACGCCAGCGTTGCGCGTTTCGTCAACCAGACAAGAGACGAGCCTGCCGAACGCGTGCGGACCATCCCTGTCGCCCGCCGAACTCATCACCGCCTCGATCTGATCCATGCAGAAAACGACGACTCCGGGACGAATCAGTTCACAAAGCGCCATCACCACATAGCGGGAGGTCACTTCCGGGTCGTCGTCCGGTCCGGGACTGGATAAGCGCAAGGAATTCAGAACTTCGTCCGGAAGTCCTTCGCCGCGCAGCCACGCGGCTGAATCGCGGATCTGCCTGCCTTCCAAAAGATGGAGTAGGCCAACACTTAAGTCGCGGTTCGCAAGCATTCCAGATCGCTTCCGGTGTTCGAGCAGCCGATTCAAACTCGAACACCGTCCGAATTCGTGCCCAACAATGAAACCGCCAGGCAGCGGCGCAAATGCCTCCAGATGCCCGCCGGCGAGGTTGCCCATCCGAACGAAAACGAAAAGATTCCCAGTCTGTGGTTCCAACCATCGGCGAACTCTTCCGATAAGGTGGGTTTTGCCGGTCCCTGAATCCCCAAAAACCGTAAGTGCGGCAGAGAAGCCCCCTTCCGCGACATCCTTAAGCAGCCGCCGGCAGGCTTCAAAGGCTTCGAAATTAATTTCGGTGACGTCCACTTGATTGTGATCGAGGGGTTGGCCGACCCGCGGCCCGAACGGATTAGGAGAGGCCCGTTCAGCGAACGGCAATGGCGACATAGTAGGTTCCATCTTGGCCGTCTATTAAGAGGTTCTTGTCTTTCTGAGAGAGGTTATATGGGTCGGCATGCCGGCTCAAAAATACTTGTTCTTTCTTTCGCAATTCCAGGGCGGCCGCATCGAATTCGCGCTTCGATAAGGCGGGAAGGTGGTTTCGTAAACGCAATGTGGGTGCCGGCGCGCCCTTTATCGGTTCCAGCGACCGGACTGCTTCCACGATGAGCCCGGCGGCATCAACCTGTGCAGCCGTTATTTTGTCACGCGGCGATGAATTTCCGGTGAAAAAAGCAGCTGGATCGAACCCGGCGGCGCGAATCTTGCCTTCCAGGAATGAGCGAGCCTCACTAAAGTAAGCCTCGCTGTCGCCCCAGCCACCAGCAGTTTCGAGCCGGTAGCAAAGGCGCAACGGGCTGCAATTGTTTCCCGGAAATCAAAGTCGAACACTGTTTCCACGCGTTTTACGGGAAATCCGGGGAGTTTCTTGGCCGCCAGTTTGCTCAAAGCCGTTTTCGCCAGCGCCTGATCTGAAGCAGCCGTTAAAATGGCTTCCCGTGCCGCCTGTTCCGGAGAAACGTGCCAGTAATATTGCGACCGCCGGTAATCGGGCCAACGATACGCTTGGCCCGTGCCGACAGCCAACTCTAACGCTGCACGAAAGGGCTCATCCTTAGCTTTCACAAGCTTTGCAAGACCTTTGAACGTGACGGGCTTTCTTGCGGTCCGCACGGCCACCAGAATGTGCTCGCCGAGATCGCCATGCGGGATAGCGGGTGCGGACATAGTATAAGCTTACGCGAACGTCCGCTCTAGCGATAGGCTCCGTCTCGCAGGTATCTGGTCCAATCGCGAGCCAGAAGTTCTCATCGCGGGAAATTTCAATCCAATGAAAAGCATTCTATCGGCTGAAGATCGAATCCGCGAAGAACGTCGCTGGCGAGCGTACCTGCCGCGTCGCGAAGTAGGCCCGACACACAGGCACGTTCACCCCCAAACGCCGCTTCCGGTTCGCGCCGGGGCGGCGTTTCCGCGTTCGTGGGCACCCTCCTGCAGAAGTAAGTGACGCGACGGGACGGTCGCGTCACTTAAGGAACCCTCACGTTGGGCCGCTGAACCGGCGGGTCTCCCGGCGAAGCGGTCATCCAGTCCCACATGCAAGAGGAGCGAGAAACCCACTGGATGCCGACTTGGCCGGCCCTCGAAGCCGCCTCCCGTGCAGTGGTGCATGAGGCCTCAACCATCTGGCTTCGCGGTGCTCGTTTTCGTGCTTGTTTATCGCGGCATATGCGGTGTACTTGAGGGCGCTGAAGCCGCCGCCACGTTTTTAAGACTCGCGCGGGAAGTGAGGCAATTCGCCTATGAATGCGTTCCGACTAACCACTCGCTCTTCATGCGGCGGCGGATCCAGGCGGATGGGTTGAAACTCTCGGTGTCGGTGAGGCCGATCGCCGTGCCCACAGCCTGCACCACGAACCAGCCGCCATTGTTGCACAACATCCCTATGTGACTGTCACCGGGCTTGACCAGGATATCGGCGTCCATCAGGTCTTTGTTATCGGTAATTCCCGTGGTAACTCCGTTGTTATCGTCACGATACGCCGAAATGCCCAGACCGAAATCGGCTTTATAATAATGCTTGGCGAAGCAGTAGTTCAGCAAGCCGACACAATCGAAGTGGCGTACCTCGTCGCAAGCCTCCCCCCAGGTACACGATCCGTTATTTTGGATGACTCCCTTCCAATAATATTTTCGGGGGAACAGATTCTTCTTGACGCCGGCGCCATCCCACGTTGTTTGATCGGTCTTACCCTTTGCAATCGCGTCCTTTTCAGGGCTCATCGCTGCAGGAGAACCGCCCAATGTTCTGTCGATCGCCAGTTCAGCTAAGCGCGGCCTGCTGTGGGTCGGGCAGAACACCAGGCGCCTGGTAGGGGTTGTTGGGGCCCCTACAAAACCAGAACACCGGCCCTTCCCCATCCCGCTCCATCCCTCGCTATACTCTCTCTCGAATGGTTGCAGGTCTATCGCGGGGCGCATCGTGACGGGGAAGCCGTTTGGTCAGGCGCCGTTTCAGGAAAACGTCGAGCTGCTGCGGCTGTTTCTGACGCATCGCGAAGATATCGTCGAGAGCATAGAGGCCGTTCTGAACGCCCAGCGAAAGCCGATCCAGTACCTGCAAAACCACGCTCTTCTGTCCCGCCATTTCGAGGATTGCTTCTCTACACGCACTCCGGCCACCGTCAGCCAAAAGCGTCTCAGAGGCCAACTGCTCGGAGGCGAACTGGAAGCCGCGCATTGGGCCCGAGGATTCAGGCCTCGTCAGGTTCAGGATCTGCATAACGACCTGATCCATCCGGCGGAGATGATGATTCGCGGCTTTCATTGCTGGCAGCAGACGCGGTGGCCGGGTCGCAACGGCCGCATGCACTACGCGCACACGCTGTTCAACTTGTATGTAATCCGGTGTCTCCAATTTCTGAGCATGCGCGTCTTTGATGAGGATCCGAGCCGGGATGACGGCCCAAACAGCGCAGGCGGGCGGCTCGCGGAAATTCAAGGCGTGTTGGATGGGCTCTGGAGCAGTTCACCAGCCGATCAGCCCGTGATCGTGCGCGATGCGCGCTGGCTGATTCCCTTGGCGCAGAGCCTCATTACCGATGAGCTGGCGCCCTACTTCGAGGTCGCACGGCAGGTCACAGAGACGCTTCCAGAAGCGGACGTGCTCGAAATCCAGAAGGCCCATGTTCGCATGCTGGGCGGGCATCTGACCTCACAGATTCGTTACTACTGCACCAAGGATGGCGTGTCTATAAACGAGCATAGCGTCGTTCTTCGCACGCGCACCTCCAATGCGCTCGATTTCGCACTGCTGGTTCAAGGTCTCGTGGAGCTGCTCAAGGCTTATGACCGCGCATTGCTGAGCGGCGATGAGCGAATGCGGCTCGACATGGCAGGAGCCATCTGTCAGGGCATATCTGCCGATCCCGAGCTGTTTCTGAATCGCGTCGACCTGTTGAGCGCCTACAGCATGATCGAGCACGTTTTCATCACCACGGATCACGAGGGCTATGCCGTCTATTCGCCCCTGGGACAGCGGCATGTGCAACTGCTAAAAGAGTACGGTGCACTGATTGACCGATTGATCAAGCCGTTGCGTGACGATCTCCCGCGTTTCAGGCCGGTTGACGGCGGCTATTCTCCCTACGGAGCTATATTCGGGTTGCCATCCCATCTCATCGAGCACATGGCGCTCAAAGCCTTGCAGCACGATGCGGAAACGCGATTCAGCTTGGAGGATGTCTTTGACGATGGGGACACCAGCGATAGGGACACAAAAGACGCAAAGCTCGCCTGGGTGAACGGCTGGCGGAAATTACCCCACATCGACCGCGAAGTGCAACGGTTGTACGACTACCCGCAACAGTTCGCCGAAGACGTTTACGGCCGCATCGAGCACGAGCTCAGCCGTCGCGATGGAGGAACCGGGCGCCTGTATATCGTGCGCGGGGACGATTCGGACGCCTCGGCGATTCCGGAACTCCCCGGCCGGTACTTCGTTTCTTCGGACAGGCAAATTGTCGCGGCGCACAAAGCTGATCCCTATGACTGGGCGCAACTGCTGGCCGGGCGGCGGGAAGGGCATTTCCTTGTCAGTTACGAAACGCCGGGCGGATGGATTGCCCTCAAGAAGGACCTGCTCACGGAGGTCCTTGGTGCGGGCGGCGATGCCAGGATTGCCGGGCTGCCGCGGGACGCGGCTCAGGTGTTGCGGCTCATGTGCACCGATCTGGTGATACCGGAAAACATTGCCGATCAGGCGAGCGCGCCGCCGTCGGTCGAGAAAGCCAGACCCGATTGAACTACTGAATGTTGATGGTGACTACATTAGCTGTCTGTCCGCCCGCCGTTAGAATCACCGGAACCTCGCCGGCGCCCGCCAAACTTGCCGGCACCACCACGTTCAGTTGATCCACTCCCGGGTATTGCGGTTGCGCTCCAATGTAGAGGATCTGAGCCGCCGCGCCGCCGATGCTCACGGATGACAAAGCGGCCGAGTTCAGGTTCCGGAAGCCGGTCCCGTAAAACGTGACCACCAGTTCCTGTCCCGGAGATCCTAAACTCATCGGCACAGAGACGCACGACGTTGCGCACTGAAATACGGTAATGGGCGTAGCCGTCCCATCAGCCGAATACAATGCTGCTCCGGCCGCCGCGACGCCCGCGCCTGTCCCATCCACCGAATAAAGGCCGGGACCGATGGTGTCGATCTGCGCCGAACCCGAAGACGAGCCGATGCTCACTGTGGCGATGCCTGAAGCCGTTCCGCTGGGCACGATATAGTTCACTTGCGACTGGGAGACAAATTGGACCGGAGCCGATTGCGTCGCGCCCGAACTATCGGTGATCGAAACCGTGACTCCTCCGAGCGACAGCGGATACGGGGCGGTCGCGGTCATCTGCGACGAGGCCAGGTTCGTTCCATAAGCGGCGGCATACGATCCCACTCCCAGCCGGGGATACCCGTTGGCGGTTGAGGAGTTTTGAAGCAGCGACGCCGTATTGGAGACCTGATTGCCCGTTAAAGTGATGGAAGGGGACGTCGGTGTCAGGACCGCCTGCGTAAAGTCGGTCTCGTATTGCGCTAGCGTCTCGCAACAGGCAGGAGCGGTGAATGCATTCACGTCCGGTGCGAGGCCATATCCTTGAACCGTGTTCCCCGTAATCTGCCCGCCGTTGACGTTCTCCAGCCGGATCCCCGACCGCGCCGCATTCGTCACGCGATTTCCCGTCACCACGATGTTCGAGTAGGGGCTGGCCGTCACCTGCGCGTTCTGCGCATTCTGCGACACGGTGTAGATCGACGCGGCCGCAAACGTGACCCCGTGGGATACGTTCGCATAACCGATGGAACTGTCCACCAGGTTGTTCTCAATAGTGACGTCTGATGAGGGGCCCGCGTCGGTGTTGTCGCTGCTCGCATTCAGCTCCTGAATGAAAATCCCGTTGCTGGATGTGCGCTGGATGAAGTTATCGTGCACCGCGACATTCTGCACGCCCGCCAGCCACACGCCGCGCGAGAAAACGCCCTCCTGCACAGTGTTGTATGCGATGACCGACCCGCTGCCGAGCTTGGTAGGGTCTGTATCCACGACGCCGAAGTTTGCGGCCAGGCCTGGAACCGGCTGGCTGAGCGTCAAGCTTACATTTTCACCGGCGGTCAGAGTTTGTTGGGCGTAGGGAGGCGTCTCGGAAGCAATCGTCGCCGTGCCCATCACCGCCGCCGTTGCCGGATTGACGAATGCCACCGTTGTGCCCGGAGGAAACGGCGATGAGAAATTTCGCGAGACGGCAACGGTTGTCCCGCTAACGCTGGTCGCCGTCGCCAGCCACGAATCGGCGATTGCAAGGGCATCGTCGCAGGTCCTGCGCACGATGTTGTTGGTGAAAATGTTCGGGCCCAGCGCGAAGCTGGTGTGGATACCATCGGCATCGGTGCTGATCAGCCTCGTCGTTCCCGGCCGGGGAATCACCTGTACGTGATCCGCCGTCGCTCCGTTCGTTCGTCCGAAGTACATCCCGATCTGCCCGCTCGCATAGATCGACACGCCTTCAACGGTGACGTTCTGACCATTCACGATGTTGAGCGCCGGAGGGCCGGACCTGTCGCTGAATACAATCGTGTCTCCCGGTTGAATGGAAGAGAGCGCGGCCGGAGTTGCCCACGGATCGTTGACGTCGGAAATGGCGATGACGCCGCCGGAAACCGGGCGCGACGCTGCCAGCCTTCCCACCTGCTGGATGGGAACGCCATTGCGGAATACGAACACATAAATCGCGTCGCTTCCATCGGAGGCGCGGTTGGTGTTAAACGCGGCGGGATCCTGATAGCCCGGTATCATCTGATAAGTGAAGCTTCGACCTGCGGCATTGACAGATGCGACAGTCACTTGAGTGAAGGGCAACTGCTGGTAATCGATCGAGAAATTCTCTAGCGTCACGCTGGTGCAGTTGGTACACTCTATGGCCGAGACGTTGCTGAACGCGAACAGAAGATCCGAATTCTGAAAGTTGAGTTGCAGATTCGAAGCGGCATTGAGCAGGACGTGCGTATTGGAGTTGTGACGGGTGAGGAAGTAATAGGCCCCCGGGTCCGCAATTAGGCTGGTGATCCCGTTCTTTGTCGCGTACGTAACTGCGGCCTCGATCAAAGGGCGCGAGTCGAGCGCCGGCTGGCCCGGAATCATGTTCGAGGCGGCAATCCCGGCGTTCACCAAATCATGCGACAGGTTGAGCGTCTTGGTTTGTGCGCCAGAATCGAAGCTGAAACCGAAGCAGAGCAGGACCGTTGCTGCGAGGAATCGGAGGGGCATCGGGGCTAACAAATTATGCCACACGAAGGGCAGAGCCGGCCAAGACTTCGTTTGCCTCTGCCTCGACGACCGCGGAGTTTGCTTTCGCGGTGGGCCGGTCCCGCGGTGATCGCCGCTCCGTGCGAGAGCCCGAATGCCGGAATCCTCACGGTCATAAAGTTAGTCCCGTTGTACGCCGATAGCTTTGGCATATGGAACGCCGAGCCTACGAACGATACAAGGTTCAATTCGAGGTCAGACTCACCGTGCTCGATGAGCAGGCGCATTCGGCCTTCGGTCATGTAGCAGATATCTCCAACTCCGGTATTAGCGTGGTGCTGCCGTTGCGGTTGACGGCAGGCGACCTGGTGGAATTAGAGTTGGCGGACAGCACGCTTTACGGTCACGTGGTCTACTCCCACCCAGACAACTCGTCCTTCCGCGCGGGAATCGAGGCAAGTCGAGTTATGCTGGGTACGACAGAGCTGGCCGAGATTCTGCAACGAATTCTGATGGAGGCCCTGCCTTCGGTTCCGGGACTTTTGCCCGTTGAGGCCCAACTCGGCTGATCGAGCGCCAGCGTGACGTAGCGACACCGCGGTGATGCCCTCCTCGGGGCGATGACGGCAGCGATCCAAACGGAAGTTGCCGGGCCTCCCCGGGGCACAGAGCCAGACGTCAGTACGCTCTCGCCGGAAGAGTTGGATGACGGGGCGTGACTGGGGAACTGTACCGGCGGGCGGTAGGAAGCCATGGCCAAGGAGTGCCCAAAATGCCTCATGATAGCCTACGACGACGCTCCCGACTGCGATAACTGCGGCTATCGATTCTCCGGTTTCATAGTTCAACAGGCATGGCTCTTGTTCAAGAAATGGTTCTTGCTGGCGCTGGCAGCCGCGCTTGGTCTGGCCGCTGCGATCTACCTGCTGCGTTAGACCACCGCGTCATACACCATAACCCGTTTTGGATCCTCCAGTAAGAACCGTATCTGCAGAAGCGCTCGAACGGATCCGTCCAGGGTGGTCAGCACAACGACCATCTAGTGGCTTGAATCAGCGGGTCCGTTAGCATGCGCCCAACCGCTTCCTTCGGTCACGGCTTCTGTATCGAAGGCGTACCGAGCCGCGACCACAGGAAGCCCAGCGCACTTGCAGGCTTGCAGAATGGGCTTTCGCGTGCACTTACCGGGGCATGCTTGATCATACGACCTCATCCACTTTAGCTCCATCGGGCATAGCCGAGACCCCTCGGTGGTCGCCCCCAATCAGGAATTTCTCGAAGAAAACTCGCAGAATCGTGTCACTTCCCGGCCTGATGGGTCCGGTGCTTCTGGTGGGTTCTCCACGGAGTGCGTCCCACCGCAAAGGAACACTTTTCGGGGACATTTTGTCCTTTACGGTGGACATTCTTGACCTTCGTGCGTGGCGCGACATGGACCCCGTAGCGGGCTTCATGCTGGCGGCCTATGTTGCCGCCGTTGCTCAACCGTTGGTCTACGGCGGCCTAGGAAGCAGCATTGTTGCTCTGATGACGCCGGTCCGGTGAGCCGCAAGGAACCCGGCAAGTAAGCAGCTTTAGGAGGGATCTAATGAATATGCGTGCACGCTCCGCTCGTGAATTCGCTTCGCTCTTTATGATCGCGAAGACGTTGCTGCTCCTGGTACCGCTGATGCTGGCCACTCCAGGCAAGGCGCTTGGATATGCTGACCCAGGCACCGGCGCATTCATTTACCAAGCCGCTTATGCCGCGTTCCTGGGCGGATCGTTCTATTTGCGGAAGTTGCTCGACCGTCTCTGGCTGCGGCGAAAGCAACAGGCCGTGAGACTCCAGTCTACCGAAGGTCCTCGGGTAAAACGCTCACCCCAATCGGTAGACGCGCTCCAAGGACAGGATGGCGCCGCTTCGCTTTAATCGATCATGGCACGATGTTATTCTTGCAACGGCGTCATCGCGAAGACTGACGTGGAGTGTTACGTCTGTAGAGAACCGGTACCTGGGCGGGCCAAGTTCTCCCTGCTGCGGTTGTTCTCCCGGCCTGCGGCAAAACGCGTCGCACCATCCGCCACCGGGAGAGATTCACTCGGAGGCCATACGCCGAGCGCCCCGCGTACTCGTTAGACGGAATGATCATTCGGGCGCGGCTACGAAACGGCAGAGGGACCAAGTCGAAGGCGCACCTGACCGACTTGGACGAACGCATGCCGGAGCCAAGGATCAGGGTAGGCGCTTCGGTGGTCGTAACACCGCTGGCGTCTGTGGCCATCCGCTTACAGGGCTCTGTCGTGAACGTTTCAACGCGAGGCCTCAGGGTTCACTTCGACACACGTTTGAATGAACAGCCGAGGGCCGGGGAGATCTATAGGGTCCAGAGCCGCGACGATCTCTTGCTTTGCGAGGTCTGCCACTGTGAGGCAGCAGGAGCGGGTACTAATCTCGACCTTCAGATTATCAACTGAGCCCTGGCCGGTGAAATGAACGTCTTGGGAGCGGACTGCGGTTCAGAAGGCGGACTGGCTCGATCGGCGCTGAACCTCTCTGCCGTGTCAACGCCGCCAGCCTGATCCAGGCAACACGGTCGGTCCGTGGTAAGGCGAGCGCCTCTAAGTGGCGGAATAGGGCCCTGCGAATTTGTATCTACGCCCTTCGGCGATGACGGAATGGAGCCGATAGCCCTTCCACAGAGGTAACAATTCATCATGAACGACCCGACGGCGAGAATCCACGCTGCTCTCCTTCGTTTCAGGGCCAAAGAATCTGTTGCCGAAAGTCATCCATTCAAACCGCGCAAACCAGAGGAGGGTGCGCGGGAGCTGGTGGTGGTAAATGAACAGAACCTGGCAGCACTTTCTCTGTCGGCTCTTGATCGCCACTGCACGAAGGCCCTGAATCGCGGACCAGGCGCGGCTACGGGAGACTAGCGTATCCGGTGACAGCCTCGCGCCGGAGCCGCTTCAATTCGGATTTTTCGAGGCAGGAAAGGATGACCAGGCCAGCGCTGAATTCATCTTCGTCCGGTTTGCAGTGGCACACCTCAGTCATCATCAAATTGTCGCGGAACTCCAACCTCAGAAGGCTTCCAACCTTCAAGTCAGCGCTCAGTTTGATGGTCATGCCCTCTGAAGATAAATCGACGAATCTCGCCGTAAAAATGGCGTCATCGCTCTGCAATGCCGAGATCAGCACCGGCTCGTTCAGCACGACGGGGGAATCAAATCGCTGTTCCATGAACTCATTCTGCGCTGCCTGCACGGTTGGATCAATAGACCTTGCGGGTTGACTTAGACGAGGCAACCCATTTAGTACGAGGCGCTGCCGTGTACCTCGGAATCAGGTGCTTTCCAGCACGCTTCCACAAGCGTGCGGCTCTTCCGCTAGGAGCGCAGTTCTACCCCCGCTCCCATTTCGCATCCGTATCGTGTGCCAACCTAATCAAAAACTGGCTATCCTCCGATGGACTAAGTGACTCTGCCTATGTGTGGTTAAGCACGGATGGACCGCTTTCGGAGGAGTGGTCCATTCGGGACACAGATTTGGCGCGTTAGCGTACCCGGCGGCGCGCTTAATTAAGACGGCCCGGGCAATTTACAGCAGACGGAATGTAACCTGAACTTTAACCAGGACGGGAACCGCTTTACCGTCCTTCCTGCCCGGAATGAATCTCCACTGCGATACAGCTTCGACGGCCGCTTCGTCCAATCCCATGGCGAGCGGCACAATCACGTTGATGTTGGCCGGCTTACCGGTTTCATCCACCACCAGGGAAAGCAGCACGGAGCCTTGACAACCGGCCTTGCGGGCTTCCTCCGGGTATTGCGCTTCCGGCCTGTAGACCGGAACCGGGTTGGTGACGCCGCCCCCGGAGCGATACACCGCGCCGCCGGATCCGTTCCCCGCTCCCGTTCCGTTTCCACTCCCGATTCCTCCGCCCGAGCCATTCCCGATTCCGCTGCCGCCCCATCCATTCCCGATCTCGCCCCCGTATGCGCTGCCGATTATCGCCGTCAATCCTGTCGGGTCCCCGGCGTCCGGGGAAGGGACGTCGGAAAGCTCCGTGCTCATCCAAACCGGCGCTTGGAGCCTGGTCTGAACCGGCTCCACAGGTTGAGGAATGAATCGCCGGGCCCGTTTGCGCGAGCCCTCTTTCTTCACCATCGACTGCCGCCCGCCCCCGCCAGCTCCCGCCGCCACGCTGTTCTCCACCGGCTTGAGCGGCACGGCAGGAGCAACCAGCACGACCACCTTATTCATCGCCTTCTGTAGCGGCTTGAAGGAGGAACCCGCGTACAGTAGGAGTCCGACAATGCCCACGTTGATGAGCAACGATCCGATTCCTGCACGCACCTCGTTTCCGGCATACAATCCGTCCAAGCCCTTTAGCCCGGAGGGGTCCACCGGCCTCGAGGTGATTTCCAGAGGCGGCAATTGGGGAGGGTGGAGCAGGTCTCGAATGCCGTGGTAGATGGACTTGTAAAGCGGGTCATCCTCTTGCGGCGCCAGCAGACGCTTCAGATGGACATTGGGATTTTCTTCTGGTACATGAAAGCCGGGGTCTAGCGTTAGCACGCCAGGCCGGACGCCGGGCACGGCGCCTCGTTCCACAGCGATGCCGCTCTTAGGCAGCAGGGTTTCACCCAACATAACCGGCGCCTACAACCTCACTCCGCGATTCGCATTCGGCGGACCACAACCGGGCGAGCAGCAAGGCGCTGAAATGGAATGGAGTTTGGTCCTGGCTCACAAGGACGGTTCGAGCTGAGGAGCGCTCTCACCCACAAGCGCATGATTGGTGCGCCAAAGGACACGGGCAGGCGCTGAGTGATCAAGATTTCGCTGAAAATTTAAGAATCGTGCCCGCGGCGGACTGGGCTTGAAATTGCACTTTGCGTTGGTCATGAAGGACATGGAACACCTGCTTCGGGTAGCGGCAGTGTTCCTGTTGGCCGGGCTGGTGTTCCTCGGAGTGCGGGCGTACTTAGTGCCGCGCAGCTTCGGCGAATATGGGCATTACCGCGGCGACGCCATCGCCGACATCGCTTCGCTCCCCATCTCCTACGCCGGGCACCAAACCTGCGAGATGTGCCACACGGATATCTTCGACCAAAAGAGCAAGGGGAAGCACGCGGGCGTGGCGTGCGAGGCCTGCCACGGCCCCCAGGCCAAGCATGCGGACGATCCGGGCTCCGTCGTGCCGGCGCTGCCGGATGCGGCCGTCCTGTGCGCCCAATGCCACGAGGCCAGCGCGGCCAAGCCCAAGTGGTTTCCTCAGGTCGCGACGGCCGACCATTCCGGCGGCTTGATCTGCACCACTTGCCACCAGGCGCATAGTCCGGGGATGGGCGGAGGAGACTCGAAATGAACCTCAGCCGGCGCCATTTCATCGTTCTGACCGGCGCGGCCGCTGCCGCTTGGGAGCACGTGCTGGCCGGGGCTCCCGAGGCCTCTCCCAATTACAAGATGACGGAGCACTGGTGGGGCATGCTGATCGACATCACCAAGTGCATCGGCTGCGGCAACTGCGTGCGGGCCTGCGCCCAGGAAAACGACGTGCCCGAAGGCTACTTCCGCACCTGGGTGGAGCATTACCACGTGGACGACTGGAATCTCGAAACCCCCCAGGTCGAATCGCCCGACGGCGGCAAGCATGGATTCCCGGTGGTCGCCGAAAACACAGGGAAGGACTTTTTTGTTCCCAAGATGTGCAACCACTGCGCGGACTCGCCCTGCGTGCAGGTCTGCCCGGTGGGCGCCACCTTCGTTACTCCGGATGGGGTGGTTTTGGTGGACGAGAAGTATTGCCTCGGTTGCCGCTATTGCGTTCAAGCCTGCCCCTACGGATGCCGTTTCATTCATCCCACGCGGCACACGGCGCAGAAGTGCACGCTGTGTTACCACCGCATCACGAAAGGTCTGACCACGGCATGCTGTGAAGCCTGTCCCACCGGGGCGCGCCAGCTCGCCGATCTGAAAAATCCCAACGATCCGATTCACCAGTTTTTGAAGACACACGATGTGCAGGTGCTGAAGCCGTATCTGGCCACCGGCGCGAAGGCGTTCTACCACGGCCTGGACGGCTCGGTGAGATAGGAGAACGCATGCATCCGGTTCCCGTAAACGGCTTTATGTATCCCGACGAAGTGGAGCTGCAGTGGAGCATCCTGATCGTGCTGTATCCGTACCTGACGGGACTGGTGGCGGGCGCGTTCATTCTGGCTTCGCTGGAGCGCGTCTTCAAGGTGGAAGCAGTGAAGCCGACCTATCGCCTGGCGCTGCTGACCGCGCTCGCGTTTCTGCTGGTGGCGCCGCTACCGCTGCAACTCCACCTGGGTCACCCGGAGCGCTCCTTCGAGATGTACCTGACGCCGCACCGAACTTCCGCCATGGCGATGTTCGGCTTTGTTTACCTGTGGTACTTGATGGTGGTGCTGCTGGTGGAGATCTGGCTGGATTTCCGCCGCGACATCGTGATCTTGTCCCAGACCACGCAGGGATGGAAGCGCTGGATTTACCGGGCTCTGACGCTGGGATCGTCGAACATCAGTGAGCGGGCTCTGCGCATCGACGAACGCGTGGGCTGGGTGATTACGGTGATCGGCATTCCCTCGGCCTTCCTGCTGCACGGCTACGTCGGGTTCATTTTCGGCTCGGTGAAAGCGAACCCGTGGTGGTCATCGCCGCTGATGCCGGTGGTGTTTTTGTTCTCGGCCATGGTTTCCGGGATTGCCGCGGTGATGCTGCTGTACCAGTTCACCTCGAGCGTGCGCAACAAGCCGGTGGACATGCCGTGCCTGGATACGGTGGCGCGCTACCTGCTTTACACCTTCATCATCGATTTCAGCCTGGAGATGCTGGACC
>CAWISY010000247.1:0-40577 GCA_963838455.1 Bryobacterales bacterium | reverse complement strand
GGTAACAAAGGGCGCTATTGCCGGCGATGGGTCCGACTACGATTCACGTCACTCAGCATCCCGCTGCAGCCGTCTCCTGCATGCGAGCAAAACGCGCCGGTCGCGGCGCAGTCGCCGCTTTT
Organism: Bryobacterales bacterium; assembly: GCA_963838455.1. Lineage (GTDB taxonomy): Bacteria > Acidobacteriota > Terriglobia > Bryobacterales > Bryobacteraceae > Palsa-187. The sequence continues at coordinate 40,455 of CAWISY010000247.1, read as the reverse complement.
CTGCGGGAGTCAACCCTGTAATGGCTTTGGCCTTTTGAAGGTTGATGATCATGCCGTCGATCTCGGCTAGGTAAACCCGCGCCTCCCGCCGGTCGCGACGCCAATTGATCCGCTCGTCTCGATCGAGATCAAGGTGTTCGTGGGTGTATTTCCCACAGGGCGTCAGGCACTCCAGTGTCCCGTCCTCGCGTTCCCGCAGATGATCTCGGTAAACCTCGGCTTGACAAGGATCCGCGAAGTGGAAACCCCGTGCCTGCAAAGCGTCGCTAGGCCATGTGTCGCTCTTGATGCTGTTGCAAAGATTGCAGGCGTAGTAAAGATTTGTATAGACCCACTCAAGCTTTGGGCACCGGCTTCTCGGACAAAAATGATCCACTCCGAAGTTCGTGACGCCGCCCCAGCGGTGCTCCGTCACGTCACAGTAAGCACACCGCCGCCCAAAGTCCAAGCGAAGGTGGCGCTTGAATCCCCTGTTGCTTTTTACATTCTTCGGAGTCTGTCGCCTGACAATCAAGAAGCCTTTCCAATCCGTCTTTGGATTGCCTTGAGCGTCTCACCCACGCTCTCGACCGCTTTCAGCAACCGCTGGCGGTCTTTCCGCAGCCTCTCCGCCGCCTCGACCCCGGGCGCGGCCCGACGGCTGTCCATCTCGCGCACTTGCTGGCGCACCTTGTCAAGCTCGTCAGACTCTTCTTGGGTAAGCTCGCCCAACAGCTTTCTGTCAATCAGCGCATGTAGCCGCCTAATGACAAACTCCGGCTGGTCGGATTCGCTAAAACGGCGTACCGGAAGATAATAGGCCTCCGGTGCACGAAGCGTCTGCTCCTTAATACCAGCCAAGGCGGCCACCTCGTATCTGACCCTAGACGCCAGTTGGGGGGATATGCGTATCATCCCCTTGAAGATTAGTGCCTTCGAAGGTCGAGCCATGGGGCCGATCACCGGCCGCGAAGGCGCCTTGTGCACTCGGTACAGAGGATCTAGCAGGACGGGGCCCCGGGGCCGTAACAGCCCTCCACGCGAGGCTACCCGGTAATCCGGAGCAGGGATCGGCCCTTCTCGCCAAGCGTAGCGATTCGCCAGTCCCTTCGTGAGTCTCAGCATCGGCATTAAGAACGAACGGCCCTCCTTTTGCTTTTAGTCTCTCCGACGCTTTCCTTCCATTTCTTCATCGCCTCGAATTGCTGGCGGGCGCGCATAAGGCCCTCGATCAGATGATCGAACTCCCGCTCGCTCATCTGATAGGTGGAGTGGAACTCCTCGCCATGCGCGTTTGATCCCGCAATTTCCAGAAGAATTACCTCGGTGAATCCGAGAAGTTTATCATAGTCGTTGCCCATAGGACGCGCCTCGTAGGCCGGGTCGCCGAACAGAGGCCGGAGCTCGCAGATCGCATTCATATCGTCAATCGTCGGAAGAGCCACCGTCTCGTAGAAGTTGCGGATGCTATCCATAAACACCCGCTTCCCGACGTCCTCCAGAGACGCAAACAAGTCCACCACCCTCCGTAGTCCAGCCGGCTTTAGATCAAGTTTGTGAAGGTCCGCCGTTACCTGGCGAATGTTCAGTTTCTCCGCGTTCCATCGATTCAACACGTACTGAATCACGCTGACATGCCTCTCGAAATCCTCAACGGATAAAGCGCTTCCTTTAACCGCCTGCGCATAGTCGGGCCAATCCAGGTTGGTAAACGTTGGCGTGCCCAAGAACCACCTCCGGAGCAGATTAAGGTCCTTCGCGGGTAAGCTTGCCAAGCTCCTCAAGTCGGCTCGGAAATCCTCGCTGGGCCAAGTTCCGGAACGGAAGAGATGAAGATCCAAAAGACTCTCCTATGCAGGTTCAACATCGTCAGCTTCAGCGTACCGCACCGAACCTGAGCCCGCGCATTGGGCTCTTTCGAGCAGACGGGTACGCACCCCTGAAGGGCCCCGCCGGATATGACCCCTTCAGGATATCAAACGAGGCTTCTCACACTCCGCCACTCCTCGTCCGAGCCGCTGATGACTTGCAGGTCTTCGAGACCCGCCAGCACCAGTCCGCCGAAGCGCTTCGAACCCCCCTTTCCCCGCCTGCTATATTTGATTCAAGGCCTGCCCCGTGCCCGTCACTCCTGCCACCTTCGACGAATCCGCGCTGGTCACCAAGGCCCGCGAAGGCGACACCGCGGCCTTCTCCGAACTGGTCAATCACTACCAGAACAAGATCTACCGCCTCGCCAAGCACATCACCCAGAACGACGAGGACGCCGAGGACGTGCTCCAGGAGGCTTTCCTCAAAGCCTACGAACACCTCGGCAGCTTCCAGGGCAACTCGCGCTTCTATACCTGGATCGTGCGCATCGCCGTCAACGAAGCGCTCATGAAGCTGCGCAAGCGCAAGGGCGACAGGACCGTCTCGCTGGATGAGCCGGTGGAAACCGGCGAAGAAACGGTGAAGCGGGAGATCGCCGTCTGGGAAGACAATCCCGAACAGCAGTACTCGCATGAGGAAATGCGCGCCATTCTTGACGAAGCCGTGCAAACTCTCAAGCCGGATTTCCGCACCGTTTTCCTCCTGCGTGACATCGAAGAACTGAGTACAGAGGAAACCGCTGAAACGCTCGGAATCTCCGTTCCGGCTGTGAAGAGCAGACTGCTACGTGCGCGCCTCGCTCTGCGGGAGAAGTTGACTCGCAAGTTTAAACGGAAAGGAGAGGACGTCTTTGCTAACCTGTAAGCAATTTCTGCAGGAATTGAACGACTATTTGGATCCGAGCATCGACCCGGAAACCAAGCGGCACCTCGAAAGTCACGTGTCGGCATGCCCCAACTGCTTCGTCGTCGTCGACACCACTATGAAGACTCTTAAGGTATACAAGGGCATGGAGCCGCAGGCCGTTCCCGAAGATCTCAAGAACCGCCTGTGGGCCGCGATTGAACGAAAAATCGCAGCCAAGAAAAAGGTGCAAGCCTAGCCGTTCAACCCTCCTCCAGCTTCGCCGGGCACATCCCCCCATAGAACCAGCAGCGCCGGCACTGCTCTCCGACCTTCAACGGAAACTCCAGCCGACTCTGCGCCGCAGTCAGCCCCCGAATCGTCTCCCGAGCCCGTTCCAACTCCGGGTGCTCGAGACTCACCTCCATCACCCTCCCCGATCGCAAGTAACACAACGCCGCCCGATCCGGAATTCGCCCCGCATACCGCTCCAGCGCCAGCGCGTAGAGCCGCAATTGCAGAGCGTACTCCTCCGCCGCCGCTTCATCCCGATCCGTCTTGTAATCCAGCACCACCAGCTCGCCGGCCTCTTCAAACCAAACGTCGATCTTGCCGCTGACGACGACATCCTCCACCGCGAGCATGAAATCGAACTCCCGTTCCGCCCGCTCGGCCCGCGCCAATCGCCGGCCCATCTCGCTCGCGTCAAACCTCGACTTCAATTCAAGAGCCTCCACCGAACTCGTTTCCATCCCCGCCATCGCCTTGTGCACTTCGATCCCGAACTCGACGGCTCCCGTCCCCCGCCCCTCCGCCTGCCAGCCGACATAACGAGCCAGAAAATACTTCCGCGGGCACACCGAAAACAGAGCGACATCCGTTACCGCAGCCGACGAATCGTACTGCGATTGGACCCTCGGCGCTTCGAGCACGACCTCATCCCGCCCGCCGCCCATCACCGGCACCGCGGCGCCCGCCACAGCCGTCGCAACCATCCCGGCTGCTGCTTCAAGAAAGGTCCCGCTCGCCGCCGGCATAATCTTCTCCACCCGCTTCACCAGCTCCCCCGACGACCTGCCTTGTCGAGCAAAACTCAGCGCGAGCCGGTCCTCGGCTCGCGTCATCGCCACATACAACAACCGCTGTTCTTCGGCGTCCTCGTCTTTGTGAAGCTTCGCGCTGAGCTCCGCATGCGCTGCGTCCTTCTGGGCCTTCCCGGTTACCGGATGCCGCCACTTCGCGCCCAATCCCAGCTCCTTCGAAAACAGCAGTACCGGCGAGTCCCGCTTCCCGCGCCGGTTCAGGGCCGCCACGAACACCACCGAAAACTCCAGCCCCTTGGCCGCGTGAATCGTCATGATGTTCACTGCATCGGAAACCTGCTGCGGAGCCGCCTCCGGCTCCGCTTCCGCATCCCGCAACGCCTCCAGATCTTCCAGCAATTCCGCCAGCGCCCTCGGCCGAGCCGCATGTTCCCGCCGAATCCATCCCAGCAGCTTGTCGACGTTCGCCTTAGCCCTGCCGGTCAGCGGACCCAGGTATCCGCACTCGTCCAGAATCATCGCCAGCATCTGATCCGGCGGCGTGAAGCCGGAAAGCCTGCGCGCCCGCCCAAACAATTCGCCGAACTTTTGCAACCGCCCCTCCATCCCCGCACGCAGCAGTTGCTCGTCGCTCCATCCCACCAGCGGTCCGCGCAGCACGCCCGCCGTGGCGATCTCATCCCGCGGATTCACCAGCGCCGCCAGCAGTCCCATCACGTCCCGCGTCTCGCGAGCCTCCAGAAATGTCCGCCCCCCGCTCACCACAAACGGAATGCCGCGCTGCTCCAACAACTCCTCGAACGGTTCGGCCGATTTGAGCGTGCGCACTAAAATCGCAAAGTGCCCCCACTCCCGCCCCTCTTTCCACGCGAGCATCCGCTCGACCACCGCTTCCGCTTCCTGCTCGCGAGCCCGCTCGCCCTCGCCTGTCAGCACCACCACCGGCCCTTCCATCACCTCCGCCTCACGCTTCGCCACCAGCTCGCGCTGCTCCACGCCGTCCGCGTCTTTCAGCGCCGTCTCCACAGCCTCCAGAATCTCCCTCCGGCTGCGGTAGTTCTCCTTCAATTCATCGATCGCGTGTCCCCCGGTTTTATTACCTTGAGTCCGCAGCTCCGCGCGATACTCCTCAAACACCGTCCGATCCGCGTGCCGGAACCCATAGATGGATTGATTGATATCCCCCACCGCAAAAAATCCCTCCGGCCGCCGCAGCAGCTCCATCAGCCTCCACTGCATCCGGTTAGTGTCCTGCAGCTCATCCATCAAAAGGTGCTCGAACCGTCCCGCGATCCTTGTCCGCAATCCGCCGTCTGATTCCAGGAGCTCAATCGTCCGCTCGCACAGATCCGCGAAATCCACCGCCGCATCGCGCCGTTTCGCGTCCCGATATCGTTCATCCAACCGACCCACCGCCGCCCGCAACAACTCCGGCAGCCCCGCGTTCCACTCCACGATCCACTCCGCCGCCAGCGCCGGCAGCACCTCCTCGCGCAGTTCCTTCACCTTCTCCGCGCCCGTCTTCTTTCCTTGCAGATTCGCCTTAAAACGGCCCGCGACCTCAAAATGCCGCCGCGTCACCGGCCCCTCCGCAAGCGCTAGAAACTCCCGTACCCAATCCTGCAGACCGCTCCACGCCGGATACCGCCCGATCTCCTCCGCCAACCGCCGAGCCCGCTTAACCCCATCAGTCGCCGGCGCCGCAGCCCTCGGCAGTTCCCGCACCCCCGCCAATCGCATCGCCTCATGCACCTCGATCAGACTCTCGGCCAGATCCACCTGGCGCCCGTCGTCGCTGGTCGAAAGCGCTAGCGCCTCCATCAACCGCCGCATCGTTTCCGGCTGCTCCTCGAACAACTCATCCAGAGCCGTCTCCGCCGCCTCGCGCCTCATCCGGTTCGCGGCAGCCTCTTCCAGCACTCGGAAATCCGGAGCTAAGCCAGCCTCAATCGCATGCTCGCTCAAGATCCGCGCGCAGAACGCGTCGATCGTCATCACCCACGCCCGCTCCACTTTTTCGCGAATCAACGGCTTACTCGCGAACCGGTCTACTAACCTCCGCTTCATCACCCGAGCGGCTTTCTCCGTGAATGTGATCGCCAGAATCCGCAGTGGATCGATCCCTCGCTTCTCCACCAGCCACGCCAGCCGCTCCACCAGCACCCGCGTCTTCCCCGACCCCGGCCCCGCCACCACGCACACGTCCTGCCCGCTGCGCTCTACCGCTGCTTTCTGCTCGTTCGAAAGCTCGCTCGAAAGTCCCATGTGTCTAGCTTCCCGCTCCGCTCGCGATCGGCTTCTCCATCGTCTCCACCCGGCAGATGTCGCGAAAATCGCACCACGAGCACTTCTTCGGATCCGCCGGATGAGCCTCGACCCTCCCTGCGAGAATCCCCTCGCGCGTCTCGCCCGCACGCAGCGCCGCGTTATCCATCAACTCCCGGATCACGTCCGCCGTGCAGGATGTGCCCACTCCTTCGAGTCCCGGCACCTTCGCGTGCCACCCCACCCAATCGACCTCGCCTTTCAGCCCGCAATACAGCATGCCCACCGGATCGAGCCCAAATGCCCGCTCCGCCGCCAGCAAATACAATCCTCCCTGCACCGACCCTCCCGCTTCGGTCTCCTTCACTCGCCCCTTCACCTGCCCGCTGTACTTGTAGTCGATCACCAGCGCCTGGCGTTTTCCTTCTGCGCTCGCTGGTCCCTCTTCCAACCGGTCGATTCTTCCGCGAATCGTGAGCCCCGGCTGCAACTCGAATTCGAACTCTTCCTCCACGCGCGCATCCCACCCCAAGTCAACCTGCCGGTCTTCCGTGAATCTCTCGAAATGCCGCAGCAATTCCAGGCGCACCGCTTCCGTCCGGTACGTCCGCGGAATTCTCTTCTGCGTGCATTCGCGCTCGAACACCGCATCCAGCACTCCGATCCCCAGCAGCGGCGCACGCCAGTATTCCGCCAGAGCGCGATGCAGAATGATGCCCTGCACCAGCACATCCAGCCGATCCCGCGGAGCCGCCGGACGCTCCCGCAGCTTCAGCGTCTTCCGGCCGAAAAACTTGAACGGGCATTGCAGAAAATCTTCGATGCTGCTGGCCGAAAGCCTCAGGTGCTTACCCGCGGAAACCTTGACCGTCGTCAGCTCCGCCCGCGCGACCTCCCGCCGTGGCATCGGACGGACGCGAGGGATGCGATCTTCAGTCGCCTCCATTCCACTCAGAAAAAACGACCGCAGAGTCTCCTCGCCCTTCTCATCGAAACGCGGGTAACTGAACACCACCTGCGCCGTCGCCCGGCTCGCAGCCGAGTCGAACAGCACCCGCTCCTGCGCCTCCAAGTCCCCCGACGTTGGCAGCCCGAGCCTGCGCCTCTCCGCATCGCCCATCACCGGATTCTCGCCGTGATACTTAGGAAAGACCCGCTCCACCAGCCCGCACACGAACACCACCGGCAGCTCCCACTGCCTGGCTTCGAAAACGTCCATCACGTGGACCACGTCGCGCCGCCTGTCCTCCGAAGGTAGAACCTCTGCCGCCAGCGCGGTCTCCACTCGTTTCCAGAACGGCTCCAGCCCGACCCTCCCCTGCGTCACTCCCGCCACCTGCTCCAGCACCCGAGCGAAGTGCTCCAAAGCCGCCGCCGTCGATCGCGCCGCGTTCACCTGCTCCCGCTCCAGCGCCTCGCCCAATTCCGGACGCTTCACCACCGCCGTCAATCCCTTCAACCGCTCGGCCCACTCTGCCGGCTCCAGCTTCTCGCGCCGCCACCCACTCAGCCTCTGCAACTCGCCGAGCGCCGCCGGCTGCTCTCGCAACCCCCCGATCGGCAATCCCCGTCCCGGCAGCGCCTCTCGCAGCGCGAAGTCGAATCGATCCCCCTCCGCCGTCGCGCCCGATCCCGACACCGGCATGCGCAGCACAGCGTTCACCGCCGCGTGATCCCATCCCTGCAGCAGCGCCCGTGCCACCCCCGCCAGAAACGCAATCGCCGGATGCGTCCCTAGCGCATCCAGAAAGTAGCTCCGCGCCGGAATTCCGAACCGCGCCAGAGTCGTCTCCATCAATCGCGCATACGGCTCCCGCGACCGCAGCACCACGCCCATTTCTCGAAACAGCCTGCCCTTTGCCGCCTGCTCCAGAATCCTCCGCGCGATCTCCTCCGCTTCGCGCTCCGGCGTTGCAGCCGAAAACACCAGCCGCTCCGGCCTGCGCCATACTCCATCCAGACGCAGCACCTCGAAGCCTTGTACCTGGAAGCCGCTTGGCAAATTCACCGCCTCTTGCAGCGTCACCGTCACTGCCCCGCGCTCACCCAGCGCTCGCAGGAAATCGAATTCCGCCGCCCGCAGAGTAAAGAACCCGTCGAAGATCGCCGACCCCGGCGGCTTCACCTCACCCGACCGCACCCTCTCCGCGGCCGCCCGCAGCCTTTGAGGACCCAGCGCGAACCCCGCGTCAGCCAGCCGTGCCGACACCTCGGCGAACACCTCCGCCAGCTCCCGATCCTTCACCGCGCCGGCATCCGGAGCCTCCTCCAGCAGCCTCGCGAGCTCCGCATGCACCCCCGCAAATTCGCGCACTCGCTCAAACCTCGCCGGGCGCAGCTTCTCTAAAGCCTCTTCGATCAGGGTATGCAGCAGGAACGCAGGCGCCGCCGCGGGTGCTCCGCACGCGTCCACAAACCGAGCCAGCGTCTGCACCCTCGACGGCCGCACCGCCAGCCCCGCCCGCGCCAGCTCATGGCGCAAGTGCTCCGCCATGGTCGCCGTGGGCGTGATCAATATGGAATCTGTGGTGGAGGTGAACTGCTCAAGCGCGCGCGCGGTTTTGCCCGAAGCCGCGGGACCGCTGAGAAGGAGGTTCAATCTCCCACTATACGCCGGGCTCCCACTATGCGGGCGTTATTGAACGGGCGCGGCGTTATTGAACGGGTACATCCAGATCCGGCGCGATCTTCTCGAACTTCTGGCGCTGATCCGGCGTCAAAATTTCCAGAATCTGTTGTCTGCCGGTGGCCCGCAAATCGTCGAGCTGCTCCTGGAGGCTCTGGTAATACCCCGTCCAGTCCGTCAGCACGACCGAGATTTTCTGGGATTGGTCCTGCGTGAGGTTCAGCTCCGTGTTGAACCGCTCGATCAGCGTCTCACTCGGCTTGGCCGTCGGCTCCGGCGTCGAAAGCGTCCGATGCAGCCATCCGTGCAGCCCGAGCTGCATCGACAGCGCACCCGAGGCAGCCCCAGCCAGGAACACCATGGCCAGCGTCGAGATCACCCGCTTGTTCTGCCAGGGAGCTTGCGTGCCGGCAGCGGTCATCGGCTACTGCTCCCGGTAGGTGACCAGGTTCATCAGCACGGCGTTGGCGTCCGGCGAGCCTGTCAGCATGCTCCCTTGCAAGCCGCCCTGCGTCACCACTTCACTCCGGTCCGGCGCGGCGTTCTCCTCCGCCGAAACCAGATACACGCCCAGGCCCAGAGCCACCACCATGGAAGCCATGGCCAGCCCCCGCCCGACCCGTGAATCAAAGAACAGTTGCCAGATCGAGACCATGCCCTGCGCCTCGATCCGCTCCATCACCCGGGCGTAGAAGCCCGCGCTGGGCTCCACCAGACTTCGCTCGGGCGTGTCAGCCACCCGCAGAGAACGGAACAACCGGCTTTGCTCACGCATCGCCGCCACTTCCGTGTTACATTCCTGGCACTCGCTCAGATGCTCTTCACACAGAAGCCGCTGTTCACCCGGAAGCCGCTGTTCACCCAAAAGACGCCGTTCGCACAAGGCGTCGCCAGTATCTGCAAGGATATCCTCAAGCTGTTCCCGCACCCCTCGATGCATGACTTCCTTCCCTCAATTCAAGAACAATCTGCGTATTTTCGCGGGTCTTTCTTGCCGCCCGCTCTTTTTACAGCTCGGTCTCCGGCTTCACAATTCCCCGGATCCGCCCCAGCCGCTGTGCGGCCTTCAAGAGTTTTTGGCGGGTCCGGAACAACTTCACCTTGATGGTGTTTTCATTCAGTCCGGTCATCGCAGCCAGCTCCTCCACAGAGTGGCCTTCCACTTCTTTGAGCAGGATCAAGCTGCGATCCTCCTCGGAAACCTTGCTCAATAGCTTCACTACCAGGTCGTGCTGCGCCAGTTGCTTATCGACCGCCGGCGCCGGATCCACCGCCGGATCCGCGCTCTCCAGCCTTTGCGCATCCTCGACCGAAAAATCGCTCTCGTAGACCAGTTTCCGTACCCGTTTCTTGCGCAGGTAGTCGTAACACTCGTTCACCGTGATCTTGTAGATCCAGGTCAGCAGCGAGCTTCGGAAATCGAAATTCCCAATTGAGAAGTAAATTTTGGCGAATACCTGCTGGGCGATGTCTTCGGCGTCGTTGTGGTTGCGGAGAATGCCGTAAATGATTGAGAAGACTTTGGTTTGGTACCGGTCCACGACCTCGCGGAAGGCCATCTCGTCGCGCGCCTGCACACGCCGGACAAGGGCTGCCTCGTCGCTATGCTTGTGGTCCACGCGAGTTCTGCTTTGAACCCTGCCCTCTCCGGCTACCGGGAATCGGAGTACTTCACTCAAGCCGCTCATGCTACCCTTCCGACGCAGCTTCTTACGACACGGTTTCAGCGCGTTGCACCAAAGATAGCAGATTCGTGTACAATCGAACTCGTAGTACAATCAAACTAATGACGGGTGCGCTACTGCATCCTGAGCCGCCTCGTCATCGTCTAAAAGCTGAGAAGGGAATCAAGACACCTATGGTCCAGTTAACCGAAACCGCAGTGGGTAAAGTGCGGGAAATCCTGTCTAGCCAGGAACCAAAGCCCGCTGGTCTCAGAATCGCCGTGGTCGGCGGCGGATGCTCCGGCTTCAGCTACTCCATGGCTTTCGAAAACAGCCCGGGATTCCTGGACAAGACTTATTCGTTCGGGGAGCTCAAGGTGTTTGTCGATCAGGCCAGTATGCTCTACCTGGACGGCGCCGAGGTCGACTACGTGGAGACGCTGGAGGGCTCCGGGTTCAAGTTCAACAACCCGAACGTGAAGTCCACCTGCGGCTGTGGCAGTTCCTTTAGCGCATAATCCTAGCCGGCAGCGCGTAAAGTTTCCAGGATTGAAATCATAAAGGGGGCGTGGCGGCAAGCCATGCCCCTTCTGTTTTTCGGAGCTTCGCTGCCCCCCCGAACCAGCAAAAAGGCCCCCCAGAAAATAGCAAAACCGGGCTGGAGGTTCATTCCAGCCCGGCCACAAGTCTAAGGAAAAGAAAAGCTTACGTTACTTCCGGAGTTTCCGTCCGATGAAGCCAAGACCCAGCAGGCCCACGCCCACCAGAGACAGAGTCATCGGCTCAGGAACCACACCCTCATCAACCTCGCTGCCGCCGCTGACGTCCTGGTAGAAGTAGTCAGTCGATGCGAAGGTCACCGCGCTGATCGCCGACCCGCCATTGCTCGTCGACAACGTCGACGTGTTCAGCAGGTCCGCGCCGCAAGGGCTCGAACCGGACGAAATGGTAAACGGGCTGCTGCAAATGCCCTCACTCACTGTATCGCCGGGATCGTGGCTCCGTAGAACGCGAAGTTCGAAAACGTCGTCTCGCCGATCGTGCAACCCGTTCCCGATCCCGTGTCCGCAGTCAGCGTATCCGTCACGGTATTCGCTATGGTCGAAGAGCCCGAGCCAAAGCTGGCGCACTGATTAATATTATCCGCAAAGGCAGCCGTGCCGCCCATGCAACCCAGGGCAGCCACCATGAGCAGCCAGAGAATTTATTTCTCATTATTTCTTGTAGCCTCCGAACTCCAAATTGTTTCGCCAACCTTGCTAAACTCCCAGCCGAAAGCTGGCTCCGGTCCTAGAACTTATCCGAGGTACCTCTGTGGTATACGGGCGGGCTCAAACTGCTGTCAAGGAAGAATCTAATGTTTTCAAGGTATCGGGGAGAGGGCGCCGGTACCCGGCTGGGGAGTCCTATCCTTCGCTTTCCAAAGAGGATCTGAGCACCTCCGTCAGTCCTCCGGGCGCCACAGTACCGGTACGAACGTACAGTGTTCCACCTAGCTCTGCGCCGAGGAATCCCAGGTTCGGCCCCTGTACAATAAGTATCAAAACTATGCTCGATCGCCTTCTCACGGAGCAGTCCAATCCCGCTTGGGATCCCGCCGCCTGGACCCTCTCCGGTCTCCTCGCTGCCATGAGCGGCGCCGACAGCCGGATCGCCTCAACCGTCGCCCTCGACCTGCCCCGGATCGAGACCGCCGTCCGCGCCATCGTCTCCGCGCTGGACCATGGAGGCAGCCTTATCTACATTGGCGCCGGAACCAGCGGCCGCCTGGGCGTCCTCGATGCCGCCGAATGCCCGCCCACCTTCCACACCCCTCCGCATCTGGTCCGAGCCATCATCGCAGGCGGCGACGCGGCTCTTCGCCAATCCGTCGAGGGAGCCGAAGATGACCCCGCCGCCGGTGTTCGCGATCTCATCGCCTCTGGCCTCGCGCCTGGCGACGCAGTGGCCGGCATCTCCGCCAGCGGACGCACTCCTTATGTGCTCGGTGCGCTAGGCCACGCGCGCCAGTTCGGCTGCGCGACCATCGCCGTCTCCTGCGCCCCCGATTCCCAGCTCTCCCGCCTGGTCCAATTCCCCATCGAAGCCCCGGTGGGCCCCGAGATCATTGCCGGATCCACCCGCCTGCGCGCCGGCACCGCTACCAAACTCATCCTCAACATGCTCAGCACCGCCACCATGGTCCAGCTCGGCTACACCTACCGCGGTCTGATGGTCAACGTCCAGCCCACCAACCAGAAACTCGAAGATCGCGCCCGCCGCATCATCCAGCAACTCGCCGAGGTTCCCTACGAGCGTGCCGCGGAGCTGCTCGACCAAGCCGGCCGCCGCGTCCCCGCCGCCATCGTCATGAGCCGCAAAAACGTCACCCGCGAAGAAGCCGAGCGGCTCCTCGCCGCCGCCCGCGGTAGACTGGCGTTAGTACTCAATCACCAAGAGAGCAAATGAAGCGCACAGCAACCGCGTTGTGCGCGATCAAACAATGGATCGTTTTGTAATCCAGGGCGGCGCGCCGCTCGAAGGAACCATCGCCGCCAGCGGCTCCAAAAACTCCGCTCTGCCGGCCCTCGCCGCCTGCCTGCTCACCCCCGAGCCCGTCACTCTCGACCGCGTCCCCCAGGTCCGCGACCTGCGCACCATGCTCGACCTGATCCGCCACATCGGAGCCGAAGTCAGCATCGATGGCGGACGCGTCACCGTCCAGGCCCGCAATCTCATCCACCCCGAAGCCCCCTACGATCTGGTCAAAACCATGCGCGCGTCGAGCCTCGTGCTCGGCCCTCTCGCCGCCCGCTGCGGCGTCGCCCGAGTCTCCCTCCCCGGCGGCTGCGCCATCGGCGCGCGCCCCATCAACCTGCACGTCTCCGCCCTCGAACGCCTGGGAGCCGAGCTGCGCCAGGAACACGGCTACATCGAAGCCTGCGCCCCCCACGGCCTGCGCGGAGCTGAAATCAGCTTCGACCGCATCACCGTCACCGGCACGGAAGACGTCCTGATGGCCGCCGTCCTCGCCTCCGGCGAAACCGTGATCAATAACGCCGCGCGCGAGCCCGAAGTGGTCGACCTGGCCGCCCTGCTCAGCTCCATGGGAGCCTCCATCGACGGCGCCGGGACCTCCACCATCCGTGTCCGCGGCGTCTCCCGCCTCCACGGCGCATCCCACACCATCATCCCCGACCGCATTGAAGCCGGAACTTTCTTGATCGCCGGCGCGCTCACCCGCGGCGATCTCACCCTCACGCAATGCGAACCCGAGCATCTCCGCGCGCTCATCGCCAAACTCCAGCAGGCCGGCGCCGAGGTCACCGAACCGGCTCCTGACGTCCTTCGCGTCCGCGCGCCGGGCAAGCTCCAAAGCGCACAGGCCGCCGGAGGCGAGTCCGTTGTGCGCGGGTACCTAAAAAGCGCACAGGCCGCCGGAGGCGAGTCCGTTGTGCGCCCGTATCTAAAGAGCGTCGACATCACCACCGAAGAGCACCCCGGCTTCGCCACCGATCTGCAAGCCCAGTTCATGGCCCTGATGACCCAGGCCGAGGGCATCTCCTTCATCACCGAAACCATTTTTGAGAATCGCTTCATGCACGCCCAGGAGCTGGCGCGCATGGGCGCCAACATCCGCATCGAAGGGCGCCAGGCCATCGTCGCCGGGCCCAGCCCGCTCACCGGAGCCCAGGTCATCGCCAGCGATCTCCGCGCCAGCGCTTCCCTCGTTCTGGCCGGCCTCGCCGCCCGCGGGGAAACCGTCATCGACCGTGTCTATCACATCGACCGCGGCTATGAGAAAATCGAGGCGAAGCTCGCCCAAGCCGGCGCCCGCATCAGGAGAGTCTCGTGAGTCTTCCCCACAAACCACATAACCCCGGTTTTCTCGCTTTAGTCGACCAAGCCAAGTCGCAGGTCAAGCAGGTGGATATCGCCGAGTATCAGAAAATGCCGCGCGACGGCCATATCCTCATCGATGTCCGCGAGGACCGCGAATGGGCCGAAGGCCACGCCGCCGGCGCGATTCACTTGAGCAAGGGCGTCATCGAGCGCGATATCGAATCCGAAATCCCCGATAAATCCACCACTATGGTTTTATACTGCGGCGGCGGATATCGCTCCGCCCTCGCCGCCCTGGAGCTCAAGAAGATGGGTTACACCAACGCGATTTCGTTAGATGGCGGATGGCGCGCCTGGAATCACGCCGGCCTGCCCGTCGAAAAGCCCTGACCTAGCGCTGCCCCTGCTCCAGGTGCTTCAGTCGCGCGTCCAGCACTTCCTCGACCCGGCGCAACTCCGCCCGCCACAAATCCCGCATGTCGTCGAAGCGCTGGTTGATGGCATCGAAGCGCGTGTCGACGGCTTTGAACCTTTCGTCGACAACATCGAATCTGCGGTCCACAGCTTCGAATTTCGCGTTCATGTACGCCATCAGAACGCCGAGCAACGTGGCGTTGAACACCAGCGGAATCCCGATGGCAAGGTAGAGTTGTACGTTGGTCACCACAAATAAAGTAGAACTCCGCTCGATTTATTCTCCCATAAACCCGCACGGCTGGGCCGCGTCCCACTGAGCCGCCCCCCTTGACAACTATTCGGAATCCGATATACTCGTTTCCGACTATGAAGGAAGATCCTCACCGCTTTCTCCCCCTCACCCCTGCCACCCTCCACATCCTGCTGGCTCTCGCCGGCGGCGACATGCACGGCTACGCCATCATGCAGGAGGTCGCGCGCCAGTCCGAGGGGCTCTACAAGGTCGGCCCCGGGACCCTCTATGATAATCTGCAAAAACTCGCGCGCCAGGGCCTGGTCAAGGAGCTCGGCGCGCGCGCCGGCGACGAAGACTCGCGCCGCCGTTACTATCGTCTGACTTCGCTCGGCAGCGCCGTCCTCGCCGCCGAAATCTCCCGCCTCGAAGGCGTCGTCCGCGACGCCAAGCTGCAAATCCGCCGGCTCAGGAGGGCCTGATGCTGAGGCATCTTTACGCCGCTCTCGTCCGCCTCCATCCTCCCAGCTTCCGCCGCAACTACGGCCCGGAAATGCTGTCGATCTTCGATCACACCCCAGGCTCCGACCGCGCCCCTCTCCTCACCGACGCCGCCATCTCCCTGCTCCGCCAGCGGCTCCTGCGGCCGGAGTTTCACCACCCGGAGGAGCCCCTTCCCCAACCCCCCGCCGTTGCTCCTCTCTTCCTGGTCCTCGACGACGATCCGCGTCTCACCCCGGCCCAATGGATCGGCGGCGCCTCCCTTTCACTGCTGGCCTGGACCGCAGTTGCTCTCTTGATCGGCCATGCCACGCTTCATCTCGACGCCATCAACGCCGGCCCCATCGTTACCGGCGACGAACGCCGCTACCTCACCGCCTATTTCGACTCCGTCCTCGTGCTGCGCGCCCTCGATGTCAATCACGACTTCGTCATCTCCGCGCGCGAAATCGCCAACGCACGCAGCATCCTCCCAACCCTCGATCTCGATCACGACGGTTCGCTCGATGCCAAGGAGTGCGGCGTGGATCTTTCAGGACCCTACCCGGTCCCCGACTTCATGCACTTCCATCCGGTGCTCGCCGCGCTCGACACCAATCATGACGGACTCATCTCCGCCGCAGAAATCGCCAATGCTCCTCGGTCGCTCGAAACCCTCGATCGAAATCACGACGGCGAGGTGTCAGCACGCGAGGTTCTACCGTGAACACCAGCATCGCCGTCCTCCTCGCCATCCCCCTTCTAAACTCGCCGGTCACCCGAGCCCAGTCCCCGAAATTTGAAGCCGTCTCCATCCGCCCCTGCGCCCTAGGCAATGGCAGGAGCCCCAATGGCAACTCTGGCGGCAACGCCGTTCCCGCCTCGTCCCCAGGACGTCTCAGCACCTGCCGCCGCCTTGCGGGAGAATTGGGCCCGCAGGGCTTCGAAGGCCTCATCGAGGACGCCTACGGCAAGTACGCCAACGGACGGATCAATCCGCCTTGGTCCATTCCGAAAGTGGAAGGAGGCCCGGCGTGGCTCCGCAACGATCCCTATATCATCACCGCGACTGCAGCAGCCCCTGTCACGGAGGCCATCATGCGCGGACCCATGATGCAAGCTCTCCTGGAGGATCGCTTCAAGCTCAAGCTGCATCGCGAAACCCACGAAGCCCCGGTGTATCACTTGACCGTGGCCAAAGGCGGCTCCAAGCTGAGACTGTTTCAGCAACGCGCCTGCGTTCCCATGGATGCGGCCGACACGCTCGAGGGCCCGCGCCCAGCGCCTCCTGAGGGGAAATGGTGCGACTCGGGGATCACCGGATTGGGCACCATCCACGTGTTTGGCCGCGGTGTAACTCTCGACGCCGTCGCTTACCTGCTTAGCCGCAATTTGGACCGCCCCGTGATCGACCAAACCGGACTCGCCGGCCTGTACGATTTCGATGTCGAGTTCGCTCGCGATCCATCCCTCGCCGGTCCGCCGCCTCCACCGCCTCCGCCGGGAGGCTTGCCGGTCGACCCTTCGAATCAACCCTCCGGTCCTTCGATCTTCACCGCAGTGCAGGAACGGCTCGGCCTCAGACTCGAACCGGCCAAAGGACCTCGCGAGGTCCTGGTCATCGATAGTGTAGAGCGGCCTTCGGAGAACTGAACATGACTCGGAATTTCGCCATTGTCCTCGCTATCGCGCTGCTGAACTTGACCCCGGCCCGCGCGCAGTCCCCCGCCGCCCGGAGGTTCGATGCCGCCGCCATCCGCCTCTGTTCGAACACCGGTGGAGGAAGAAGCGGCGACGCCAAACAAGGCAAAGGTGGGGGCGTCGGCGAAAGACAAAGCGGAAGCCCCATCGGCCCCTTCTCCGTCTCTCCCGGCAGACTGAACACCGGATGCACCCTCCTCACCACTTCCGACTTCACTGCGGGATTGATTCAGCGCGTCTACGGCCGCCTCGGACTCAATCATATTGTCGCGCCAGGGACCGCTCTGCCGATCTCAGGGGGCCCGCAGTGGCTCTCTACCGACGCTTACGACATCAACGCCATCGCACCCGGAAACGCCAGCGAAGAAGTTATGGAGGGCCCCATGCTCCAGGCGCTTCTCGAAGACCGCTTCAAACTTAAGCTCCGGCGCGAAACCAAAAATGTCCCCGTCTACGCCCTGACTGTCCTCAAAGGCGGCCCCAAGTTGACGCCGTCCCAACCCGGAAGCTGCGTCGTCATCGATTTCACCAAGGGTCCGCAGCCGCTCCCGCCCGGTCAGCGATATTGCGACAGCCGCATCGGCCGCCGAGGTCCCAACACCACCGTCGACTCCTCTGGTAGCACCCTCGACGAGTTCTGCCGCCTGCTCACTCTGGTCATGGACCGCCCCGTCGTCGACAAAACCGGAATTACCGGAAACTTCGACATCCACATCGAATTTGCAATCGACCAGGCCACGCCCGGAGCCCTCCCCGTGTTCCCAGCTGCTCCCGGCGCTCCGCCTCCCGACATCGCTCCCGCGCCCTCCGTATTCACTGTGATCCAGCAACTCGGCCTGAAGCTCGACCCCGTCAAAGGCCCGCGCGAGTTCCTAGTCATCGACAGCATCCAGCGGCCTTCTGAAAACTGACCGGCTTTCTCAAACCCGCCCGGCTGCCGCGCGATAATGAATCGATCTGCCTCCTATGCCGAAGATCTTGGCAGTCGCGCTCGCAACCGCGTCGATGCTCGTCGCCCAATCGGCCCCCGCCAGCATCACCACCATCAGCGTTCCCACCTACGGCCAGGCGTTCTTCGACGCCGCAGGGAATCAATATTACATGCAAGGCCCCGTCACTCCCGGCGCGGCGCAAACCCAGCCCGGCGACGGCTACTGCGACTTCCCGGGCGGCTTTATCGGCCCCGGCGTCATCGTCGAGACCTGTACCGACGCGCAAATCGTCAAGCTCGATCCCTCCGGCAACGTAGTCTTCGGGACCTATCTCGGCGGACCGACCAACGATGGCGGGAGGGCGCTCGCCATCGACTCCTCCGGCAACGTCTTCATCACCGGCTATACCGGCGGCCAGTTCCCGACCACCCCCGGCTCCGCGATCCCGTCGAGCACCACCGCGAACGCCTTCGCCGCGCGCCTCAGCTCCGACGGCTCGACGTTCGCCCACGTCACCTATCTGCCCGACACCATCACCAGAACCACAGCCATCGCTCTCGACTCCGCAGACAACGCCTACATCACCGGCCAAACCGGCACTGGCGCAGCCGCCGTCATCAAACTCAGCCCCGACGGCTCCGCCATCTTTTACAACATCACCCTCGCGCCCGATTCGCTTGGCACAGCCATCGCCATCGATCCCTCCGGCAACGCCATCGTCGCCGGAGCGACGGGCGCGACCAACTTCCCCGTCACCTCCAACGCCATTCAGTCCAGCCTCAACGGGCCATCAAACCTCTTCCTCGCCAAGCTGGACCCCTCCGGCAACATCCTCTACGCCACTTATCTCGGCGGTAGCGGCATCGACAATCCCACTCAGCTTCAACTCGACTCCTCTGGCAACATCTACGTCGCCGGATACACCAGCTCCCTCGACTTCCCCACCACTCCGGGAACCCTGCAGCCCACTCCCATCGTCCCTGTGTGGAATTACTCGGCACCCGCCGGGTTCGCCGCAAAGATAGCGCCGTCTGCCGGCACTCTGGTATGGTCTACCTTCGTCCCCAGCATCGACCAGGGCGCCCAGGGCATCCAACAGATGGCGATCGCTCCGTCCGGCAGTGACGTCTATCTCGCGGGCCTTACCGGCGGGACATTCCCCATCACCGGCTCCGCGCCGGAGCCCTGCTTCTCCAACAGCGCAGCCGGTTTCGTCGCACATCTGAATTCGCAAGGCGCGCTCGCCGATGCCACCTACATCAATGACCCGCCTCAATACAGTCCGGTCAATGGCATTCTGGGGCTCGGCATGGCCACCGGCAGTTCGGTCGAAGCCATCTGGCAATACTCCGGAACCAACGACTCGTCGATCGTTCAATTCGGAGCCGCAGGCTACACCGCTCCTGCGTGCCTTTCCACCAGCATCCTGAATGGCGCGAGCCAATACGGCGATTCCACCACCGGCATCGCTCCCACGGAGATCATCACGCTGACCGGCTTCGGCATGGGACCGGCAACCGGCGTCGCCGCGCAGGCCAATGCCCAGGGGGCCTATCCCACCGAATTGGCGGGCGTGCAGGTTCTATTCGACGGCACGCCGGCTCCCTTGCTTTACGCTCAGTCGGAGCAGATCAACGTGGTGACTCCAGCTTCGTTCGTCAACTCCGCTTACGCCAACATCCAGGTCACCTATAATCGCCAGCAATTGCCGAATATCGCGGTTCCGATCGTGGCCGCCAATCCCGGCATTTTCCGCGCACAACCCGGAGTCTCCGCGCTGGCCTACGCCACCAATCAGGACGGCGCCCTCAACGGTCCGGACCATCCGGCTGCGCCCGGCTCGGTGGTAACGCTTTTGACCACCGGTTACGGTCCCACCAGCCCCGCCTGCACACCCGGCGGTCCGAATGTTCCTTACCTCACCGGGCTCGCTCCCGGTGTCCCGGCGCAGATAAATGGAGCCACGGTTACCTACGCGGGCAGCGCGCCAGGGTACGCCTGCGGCGTCCAGCAGGTCGACTTCACGATCCCCTCCACGGCCGCTGCCGGATCTTTGTTCCTCAAGGCGACAGCAGGCAACTCCGTAGCCGCGTCGGATTCAGAGACGACCATCGGCGCGACTATTTTCGTCGGGCAGCCTTAGTGCGCGGCTCAGAATCGACCCCGTTATATCAGTCACTTACAGAGCCGCGACCGCGAGGGAGCGGTGTAGCCAGGTCTTTTTCCGCACCCTGTTAGGATTGCAACCCCGAGTGCATGCGCGGCCCCGGCTCCTGCTCCCCTAAGATCCGCGCCTCCGCCTCCAGCATCTGCTCCCACCGAGCCATCACCGCAGCCTTCGGCCCTACCTTCTGCGCCAGCCGCAGGAACAATTTGTAATGCCCCATTTCCGAGGAATACAGCGCCCCGTAAAACGCGGCTAATTCCTTTTCTTCGCAAACCTGGGCTAATACCGCGAAGCGCTCGCAGCTCCGCACCTCGATCAGCGCCGACACAATCAGCCGGTCGACGATCTCCCCTTCGCCACCCTTCCGCACCAGCGCCCGCAGCCCCTGAGCGTACGGATTCCTGTGCCCGCGCCCCATCCTGCCCCCGCGCTTGATCAGCAGCCGCACCACCTGCGCCAGATGCGCCGCCTCATCCCGAGCTACGCTCGTCATCGCCTCCAGCCATCCCGGGAACCACTCGCTGGGCCAGCGAGTCATCAGCTCCATCGCATTGTTCGCCGCTTTCTGCTCCAGGAATGCGTGATCCTCCAGCAGCGCCAGCGGCTCTCTCAGCACAGCGCGTCCCCACTCCAGCGGCGTCTTCGAATGCAGCGGCAATACGGCGGCCTGTTCTGGCATCCCTCCCAAAATAACCCATGCCGGCGGCCTCGCCGACTTCCTTCCGCCGTGCAAATACCCCGTACAAAATAATTGACTCATTTTTACAAATCCTTTACACTTGCTCCACAGGAGAAATTACCTTGCGATCAAAAGCATTGGCTACGTGTGCCGTTGCTGCCCTTCTGGGCTTGGTTTCGCCCGTTTTTGCGGCCGATCAGCCCGATCCCAATTTTGTCCTGCCCAAACTACATACCGTCGGCCCCATGCACAATTACGTGCTTTTCGCGCCGCTTCCTCCCGGCCAGCAAGCCGCACCAGCGGCCCCTGCAGCACAAAATCAGAGAAAACAACTGACTACCGCGGGAAAAGTTTTGAAATGGGTCGGTGTCGGACTCATGGCTGAGGGAGGTTTGGACTTCGCCCTCGGCGCAGCCGCGTCCAACACCGTGTGTACCAACTACAACTTCTCCTGCGTCGGGAGCAGCACAGTCCGTGACGTTTATTTCGGCCTTGGGGGCGTCGCCGCCGGAGTCGGCGCAGCGCTCTTCTTTATCGGCATCCACAAGACCCAGTAGTACCGGTTTTAGAGTCCCTTTTTCTAAGCAGTCATATAAAGCGTATTCGCGGATTCAGAGTCCGCAGACGGAGAACCATGTCGATTCGAAGACCCTTTGCATTGCTCCTCATCGTAACCATTTCCGCAGCTTTCTCGCCGCTGTTCGCCGCGGACCCGGCGGATTCGAAATTCGTTCTGCCTAAACCAGTCCCCTTCGGCCTGATGCATAACTACGTCCCCTACGCTCCGCAACAGGCCGTTCCACCGGCTACCCCGCCGCCAAGCCAGAAGAAACAACTCACCACCGCGGGAAAGGTGATGAAATGGGTCGGCATCGGGCTGATGGCCGATGGCGGCGCCAGTATCGGCATTGGCGCTGCCGGCGGCTTCTCCGCCTGCGCCACCAACAGCTACGCCAGCAGCTGCACCAGCATCGGTTCTGGGTTCTGGTACGGTGTGGGCGGAGCGGAGGTCGGCGTCGGAGCGCTCCTTTTCTTCCTGGGAATTCACAAGACGGAATAGCATGCTCCAGGACTGCCACGACACCCAAGACCATGACCAGTAAGACATGGAGCCTCGCGCTCCCGCTCGCCCTCTTGTGTTCCTCTCTTGCTGCGCAGAAGCTCGACACCGCCGGCAAAGCCTGGCTCGCCGCTTATTCCGAGCCGTCTACCCTCAACCTCGACGGCTCCTGGCAATCCGCCAAGTGGGGCACGTTCGCGCTGCACCAGGCCCAGGGCAGCCGCGATGTCACCGGCTCCGGCGATGAGTGGGACGTCACCGGAGTGGTCAGCGGCGACCAGGCGTACCTGTTGTTCTCGCACAAGAACGACGTCGCCTATGCCGCGCAGTTATCGCCCGACGGTCCTACGGCCCTCGCCGGGCATTATGCCGAGGGCATTCCCTCTTCACCCAAGAAATATACGCGGCTGATGCATCTTTCCCGCCCGCCCGGCCACGTCGCGCCCCAGGATCGCACCGTGCAAGTCATCGTCTACCGCAAGGGCCAATATCGCGGCAGCTTCGTGAAGCCCTCTGTCTATTGCGACGATAGCGAGGTCGCGCTCACCTATAGCGGCGAATATTTCACCATAGCGCTTCCGCCCGGCAAACACTCCATCGCTTCCAGCGACGAGTTGACCTCCGTGTCGCTCGACGCGCAGGCCGGCTCAACCTATTACGTTCGGATCGGCATTTCCAAGAGCGGCGGATTTTCCGTCGAACAGGTGGACGCACCCGTGGCCTTGAAGGAACTCAAGGACGTAAAGCCGGCCAAGCCCAACCACATCACCAAGCCGGACTTTACTTCCGCCTCTCCGCTCGCCAAAAAATAACTCAAATCCAGCGGAATTATTTCTTGCCCGCGGATTCCTGATAGACAATCTCGGTCAGGCTTGCGAACGCCGGTCCTCCGCGCCCTCCGCCGCCTGCCGCCGGAGCCGGCTCGCCCATCGCCTGCTTGGCCTCCGCCAGCGTCTTGCCCGCTTTCACCATCGCCAGCACTTTATCGCGCCTGGCCGCAGTGTCGGTGACGCGCTTCTCGATATCCGCCTTGGTCTGCAAGTCGCCGTGCCCGGGCACGAACTCCGTCGCATCCAGCGCCGCAATCCCCTTGGCCGTCGTCACCCAGCCGGCCGAGCTGCCGCCCTTCTCCGGATGAATGATCGGATCCGGCCGGTTGGCCGCGATAATATCGCCGGTGAACACGATTTTCTCCGTGGGCAGATACACCACCATGTCGCCGCTGGTGTGCGCCGGCACCCAGTGCAGCAGCCGGATCTTGACCCCGTCGAACGTCACGTTGTCCGGACTCTTCATGATCACCATCGTCGGCAGATGATCCGCCGGAGCCGCGCCCCGTCCGCCCGCCTTCACCGAATCCTGCATCTCCTTGGCGCATCCCTCCTCGGCGACAATCGTCAATCCCTTCGGAAACGACGCCAGCCCGTTCACGTGATCGCCGTCGCTATGCGTCAGCAGCACGTGCGTAATCGGCTTCGGAGTAATTTTCTTCACCTCGTCGATGATCTGCTGCCCGGCCATCGCCGTCGTTTTCGCATCCACAATAATCACGCCGGTGTTGCCGATGATCACGCCGGTGTTCCCGCCGCCGCCCTCGATCCAATACACGTTGTCCTTGAGTTTGTGAGTCGTCAGCCCCTGTGGCTGCCCCTGCGCGAGTGCGAACGCGCTGAACACGAGAGAGAGAGTAAGGTATCGCATACGTCCTATATATCACTTTTGCCGCGTCGCTTCCCGGGAGCCCGCCGCATCATCCGCCCCACCCGTCGCGCCGTGGGAATAATCGCCCGATAAAACCATTGACTCGCTGTTACATATCCTCTAAACTGCCTCGAAGGATAAACTGCCTCGAAGGAGATTTTCATTTGGTTCAAAAACCCATAGCATACGTGCCCCGGGCTCAGCTCCTTTTACGGCAACAGTAACTGTAGCAACACCGTTAGGGACGTCTAACTTCGGCGTTGGCGGAGCGAGCTTTGGAATCTCGCCGGCTGGCGGCGGAAGCAAGTAAAGGAGGACACGAAACCATGAAATTCGGGCTTGTACTGGTGCTTTTGGTTGCTGAGGCGTTGCTGGGAAAGAAGGTTGAGACCGAGGGCAAGGCTTGGCTGAACTCGAATTCGGAACCCGCGGAGATGAATGTCAATGGCGACTGGTACGCGGGATGGTGGGGACTCATAACCTTGAAACAAGCCGACGGCAGCCGGGACGTAACCGGTAAAGTCGAAAATGACCAGTCCGCAGTCTTGGGGGTGGTCAGCGCCAAGAAAGCGTTTTTACTATTTACAGAAAAAGGGCACGTCATGTATTCGGTTGAAATATCGCCCGACGGGTCCAACGTACTCGCCGGGCATTATGCGGATGGTCTCGACTGGAAGGCAGGGACGCGGTTGATGCACCTCACCAGGGCCGATGCGACGGACCACTCCAGTCTTGATCCGAAGACCGGCCAGGCCCACGTCGTGGTTTACCGGGTGGGCCGTCTTGCAGGAAAGGTGATCAAGCCATCGGTCTACTTGGACGATAAGGAGGCAGCGTTCATGTACAATGGCCGTTATTTCACGGTGGCGCTGTCCCAGGGTAAGCACATGATCGCCTCAACCGGTCAGTACACAGCGATCACCCTGGATGCTGAACCCGGCGTGACCTATTATATTCGGGTCGCACAGACAAATGAGAACTTTTTCATTCCTACGTTTGGTGTCCAGCAAGTCGATAGCGACGAGGCGCTAAAGGAACTTCGGCGCGTGAAGCCCGCGGAGGCCAGCCAAATCATCAGACAGGACGTCGTCTCGGTCGCCCCGATCCTCAAGTAATTCGCATCCCGGCCGCACCACCGCCAGCCGACGTAAAGCGAGCGGATGTAAAATCACCGCATGCCTTCCAGCACTGCGAACTCCGGCCTCACCCGCCGCGAGCTCGGAACTTTGGTAACGAAATCGCTCATTGCCGGCGCCGCCGGAACCGCCCGTGTTCAAGCTCAGGTTCGCACTCCCGAGGCAGCCGCAGGCCCGGTCCTCGACATCGCCGATTGGAGCTATCACTGGTACGGCGTCGAGCACGTCACCCTCGCCCGCGGCACCGTTTGCAATGGCATGCAGCTCTATGTCGAGCACTGGATTCCCTCCCAGGTCAAACATCCCTACGCGGTCGTGCTCATCCATGGCGGCTACGGCCAGGGCTCGGATTGGATCAGCACGCCCGCCAATCGAAGAGGCTGGGTTTCTTTGCTGCTTGAGGAAGGCTACAAGGTCTACGTCGTCGACCGTCCCGGCCAGGGCCGCTGCCCCTACCAACCGTTCATCCATGGCAATTTCGACCGCGAAGCTCCTACCTTCGAAGCCGTCGCTCGCCGCGTCGCCTCGCCCAACTGGCCGGGAACGGGCGACGTTACCGATCCCGCCGTCGCTCAATATGTCGCCGGACAAGGCCAGCCGATGCCCAACAACGCCAATACCCGCGCCGTCTGGCGTAGCCGCGCAGCTCTGCTTCTCGACGACATCGGACCGGCCGTACTTATCACCCACGGCGATGGCATCGTATTTGCCCAGCTCGCCGCGGCGGAGCGTCCCCGCCTGGTGAAGGGCGTCGCCGCGCTGGAAACAACAGCGCCTGGAAATGTTTTAAACGTTCCTTACTTGGATGTTTCCGGCGGCCCCATGCCCATGCTCGCCAAGAACAACCGGCAGACGCTCGCGCCCGTGTTCGAATGGATGAAGACCTTCGAAGGCGGCGCGGCTTCTGGATCAACCCCCGAGCCCACTCCCAACCCGCATCCCAACACCGAATCCACCGCTCTCCGGCTCGCCGATCAGGGCTGCTTCTGGGTTGGCGTCCAGCGCAAGACCATGCCCTATGGCACCATCGCGCAGGGCCAGATGTACGTCCAATACATGATCCCGGCGGAGCAAAAACACCCGTACCCAGTGATAATGACCCACGGCGGAGGCGGCCAGGGTCTGCACATGATGGGCATCGGCCGCCGCCCCGGCTGGGTGCATTATTTCGTGCAGGCCGGCTACGCCGTGTATTGGCTGGACCGTCCCAGCTACGGCCGCTCGCCCTATCACCCCGACGCGCTCGGCCCCAGCCATCTCCCCAACGTGCCGCCCTACGAAGGTCTGCTCACCTCTACCGCCGTCTTCAACACCGCGCAGTGGCCCGGCCCCGGCGGCATGAACGACCCGCTCATCGATCAGTTCATGGCCTGCGAATCCGGCAACGTCACCGACGAAGCCTTCCACTCCGACCTGGCCTGGCACGGCGGCGTCGAGCTCGTCGAACGCATTGGCCCCTCGATCCTGCTCGATCACGCTTTCGGAGGATTCTTCGGCTGGGGCGTGGCGGATCACCGTCCCGATCTCGTGAAGGCCATCGTCGCCGTCGAGATCAACGGCAATCCCTTCGCCGCGCAGCTTCGCTGGGGCCTCACCGCGTCTCCCATAACCTTCGACCCTCCCGTAACAAATCCATCCGAATTTGTTTTGGTCGACAAAACCCCTCCGCCCGATTCTCCGCGCCCCGTTGTCTCGCCCTACAAGCTGCAGGCCGAACCCGCGCACAAATGGAAAAACCTCCAGCACATTCCCATCGCCTGGGTCACCAGCGAATTCGGCGGCGGAGGCTCGCCCGTGGCCAATGTCGCGTTCCTGAAGCAAGCCGGCTGCAACGCCGAGATGCTCCGTTTGCGCGACTCCGGCATCTATGGAAATGGGAATCTGATGCTGCTCGAGAAGAACAATCACGAGGTCTTCGGCGTCATCCGCGACTGGCTCGCCCGCGTGGCGTAATCCACTACCAGGATGCGGCTCAGAAATGCGCCGCCGTGTCTGCAACAACCTTGCCGAGCCGCGACGGGGTGCCCCCTGGGCCGGGAGCGGTTGCGTTGCGCCTCTTCCGGCATCCTGCTAGACGTCCAGAAGCGAGGGGTCGCACCAAATGTCAAGGTGATCACCCGCAACAAGGAAACGATAACCCGGAGGCAGCCCCAAAAGCCCGATCAATTCGGGACGACCCTGGAAGACGTGTTTCGCATGAACTGGCGAGAAGAAATCCGGCGCGTCAGAAAACCGCTCCCCTCCCCAGATGTACCAACCACTCGTGTCGCCGACGGCCGGATGACGTAAGCCATTAAGCGGCAACAAACCCTCGGTCGACAACGCGAACCCCAGCTTAGAATCCCCCGGAGTGGCAACATACTGGATACCACGCGCACGGCAGAAGCCGCCCTGGATTTCCTCCAGCCGGCTCTGCGCTTCCGGTATGTCATCCACCATCGCCAATTCGACCCGCTCGGCACAATTCTTTCACGTCTTGGGCGAGCTTCAAAGCGGGCTGACACCCAGGGGGCCACGCGCGAGAAAATAGAATACATCGTAGTCGACTCCGCCGATTCGACGCCGACCCAAAATTGAATCCTCCTCTCACCGCTGACTCCGACGACCTCCGCGCCTCCAGCAAGAGTCTGCTCCCATGGCTGGTCGCCGTGGCGTTCTTCATGGAGCAGCTCGACACCACCATTCTCAACACCGCCGTCCCGGCCATCGCGGAGGCTCTCAAAGTCGCGCCGCTCAGCATGAAATCGGTGCTCGCCAGCTATACCCTCAGCCTCGCCGTGTTCATCCCCATCAGCGGCTGGATGGCGGACCGCTTCGGAACGCGCCGAGTCTTTGCGAGCGCCATCGGCCTGTTCACACTCGGCTCCCTGCTGTGCGGCCTCTCCACCGATATTCGCGTGCTGGTCGCCTTCCGCATCCTGCAAGGCTGCGGCGGAGCCATGATGGTGCCGGTTGGCCGCCTCACTTTGGTCCGCACCTTCGCCAAATCCGAGCTAGTCCAAGCCATGGCCTTCGTCTCCATCCCCGGCCTCATCGGCCCCATGCTCGGGCCCATCGCCGGCGGCCTCATCGTCGCTTACTTCCCTTGGCGCGTCATCTTTTTCGTCAACCTTCCCATTGGCCTCGCCGGCCTGGTGCTGGTCTATCTTCACCTGCCCGATTTTCGCGAGCGCCGCGTGCATCGTCTCGATGTCATCGGCCTGATCCTGTTCGGCTCCGGCATCGCGCTGCTCTCTTACGTGCTGGAGGTTTTCGGCGAGCATGAGTTGAGCGCCATGGAAATCACCGGCCTGCTGGCGATTTCGCTTGCGCTGCTGGCCGGCTACGGATTGCACGGCTCGCGCCAGCGCTATCCGCTGCTGTCGCTGAAGCTGTTCCGTGCCCGGACCTTCCGCACGGCGGTCAGCGGCAGCTTCTTCACGCGCATCGGCATCGGCGGAATCCCGTTCCTGTTTCCGCTGCTGTATCAGGTCGGACTCGGCTATTCGCCCATCGCCTCCGGCCTGATGATGATGCCGCAAGCCATCGCCGCCATGAGCCTGAAGATGACCATGCCCAAAATCCTGACGCGCTACGGCTACCGCGCCGTGCTGGTCTCCAACACCGTCATCATGGGCCTGCAGATTCTGCTGTTCGCAACCATTGGGGTGGCCACGCCTGTGTGGCTGGTAGTGCTGCAGGTGTTTGCCTTCGGCTTCTTCAGCTCGCTACAGTTCACCAGCATGAACACGCTGGTCTACGCCGACGTCCGGGAGCAGGACACTTCCAACGCCAGCTCCATCGCCAGCACCATGCAGCAGATGTCGATGAGCTTCGGCGTCGCCACCGCTTCGCTCGCCACGGCTCTATTCGTGCCCGACCGCTTTCACTCCACGCCGGGCGAAATGATCCATGGCATTCACAAGGCGTTTGTGGGACTGGGCCTGTTCACCATGCTCTCGACCATCATCTTCCGCGAGCTCCAAGCCAGCGACGGCGACAACGTCAGCCGGCATCAAGACTGAGCCGCGACCGGGGTGCCCTCTGGGCCGAGCGGAATCTCACTTCAGAAAATCGTCGAAATTCTGCGTCGGCGGCGGCTTCACAACCGCCGCGCGAGTGGTGGTGAATCCGATCATGCGCCCCATGAAGATAATCGCGATCCAGATCGTGAGCGAGACCATCGCGACGCCTTTGCCCACCGCCGGCGCGGATGCTGCGTGCCCCCACAGGTGAACCTCGCGGCCCGCGGTCAACTCGAACACCGCCATGTTCAGCGCCGCCAGCACCAGCAGCACCATCTTAGTTCGGAAATAAAAGTTGTGATAATACACCGGCGCATTGGTGGTGAACATCAGCGCCCCGGTTACAGCCGTCAGCGCGAACGCACCCCAGGTCCATTTAAATATGTCGGAGGCGACGCGCTGGAACGGCCGGTGGCCGGAGGCCGCTCCCAGCAGCCGCAGGTCGATCACCAGGATGGTGCCGAACACCAACGCTAGCCCCAGCACATGCGTCGATTCCAGCAGCGGAAACAGCAGCAGCGAACCGCGGATGTGCCCGGCGAGTGCGGTGCCTGCGAGCCATTTCAGAAATTCTTCCACATTACTCTTTCGTGGTCATGCTTTCGTCGCCGGAGACCACGCGCCCCACACATGGTCATACGCGATCAGCCGGCCCAGGATGATGATCGAGACCCAGATCAGGAACGACACAATCGCGACGGCTTTGAGCGAGCCCGCGAAGGGTCCCTCGCGCCGCAGCCTCCGCCCCAACCACGCCGCGCCCACCGCCATCGCCGCCACCAGCAGCATCTTAAGCCAGAAGGAGAACGTCACCAGCTCGCGCACCGGCTCGCCGATCACCATCAGGATGCCGGTCGCCAGCATCACCCACAGAGCGTTCTTCAACCAAGGGCCATAACGATCGGCGGTTTGTTGCAGCGTTTGATCCATCCCCGCCCATCCCAGAATGCGCAGGTAAATCATGAACGCGGAACCCAGCACCACGCCGATGCCTGCGATGTGGATGGATTGAATTGCGGGGATGACCCAGGCGTTATGGTTCTGGATGAAGATGCTGGGGAACGTCGTGGACAGCCACTCGGCAAACGTCTTCAAACTAAAATGTCGTCCCGCCCAGGACCTGGCTTCCCGCCACGGTGTCGCAGGTTTTACCCGGAGCCGGCGGAGTCTTCCACGGGCACTTCGCGATAGCGCCCACGCGCGATCCGAAGTTGCTGCCGTCGCGCAGCGGGTTCATCTTCACGCTGAAGATGGTGCCCACCGGAAAACTATCGGAGGTGATGCCCTGCTGCGCCACAGCCGCCGCGCCCGCCATCTCCACGCCCCAATCCTGATTCTTCCCGTCCTTGTCCTTGACCAGCTTTCCGTCCGGCCCCACCACATAGAAATGAATTTCGGCGTGGTTGGCCTGTGCGACGAACTGGTAAGCCACGCCGGTCAGCGTCAGCGTCTTGGTCTGGTCGTACATGGCGAAAGAATGATGGGCGAGCGCAATCGTTGCAGCCGCCAATAAAATTGCGAAGGTTTTCTTCATAATTCTCCTTATTTAAACAGGTCGAGCCTCACTTAAACAGGTCAAGAATATCCTGCGGAAGAGTTTCCTCCGGCTTGTCCCAACCTACTTCAAAATATTTTTCCCAATCCTGCGCCCAGGGCCGGCCGTAATAATCGATGTAGCGCGGATCGGACTTTGTAAGCTGTTGCGGCCGCCCGTTCACGTCGCGGAGGTTACTCAAGCACTCGATATAGGTGTAGCGCCGCGTGGGATCGTCCGGCGTCGCGCGCCGCACGTAGCGATAGGTCGCGCGCAACGGCTGCACGAAAGCTTCCGGATCATAAAAGACGGTCTCGTGATCCAGGCCGGTAAATTTTCCGCTCGCGTCCATCACCGGCTTGAAGGTTTCCACCGTCTCAATCTTGCCGCTGTATTCGAACATGGAGTGCGACAGCGTCCAGCCCTGCACATTCGCCGTCCAACTCACCAGCGTGGTCCCGTCCCAGAAGCCGACGGTTTCCCCGTACCACTGCGGAACCTTTTGCACATGCTCTTTGCCGATCAGGACCTGGCGCAGGAAGTTGGCCGCGATGCCGGAAAGGAACTGCACGTTCCACGGCGTCATGGTCAACTGGAAGTTTCCGCCCTGCGAGGCTTGCGCCCACCAGCGCATGAAGCCCTCGGGATAGCAGAAGGAAGCCTCCCATTGCGGAGCATTATCTACGGCCTCGTGATAATTCATCTGCACCATGCGCTTCTGATATTCGGGCGTGAGCAGAGAAAGAATGGTGGGGACCTGATTCACCGTGCCCCAGATCCATTCGGCGCCATGATCGGCGCGGCCGTCGCGAGCGTAGTATCCATCCCAGTCGGGAACAGTGGCCTTGGTATAGACGGTCGGCCCGCCGTGCGCTTTCGCCGCGGCCAGCAGAGCTTCGTAGTGCTCCTTAGCGGTTTTATAAGGATACGGGCTGACGATCTGCTCGCGAGGCGTATCCTGCTTGCAATCGCCCCAGGAAGCGGAAAGCGGAGGCTTGTCGCCAATGCGATGCGAGGTCCAGATGTCAGTCAACTGGCGCGGCGTGTTGCAGCGGAAATAGCGCTGATCGGACCACAATTTCTGATCTTTGTAAAAGTTTTTCGAGGAGAATAAATCGGTCGGCAGAGCCTGCATCCCGGCGGGAGGTCCCGCGAAGGTAGGCGTCCCCGCGCGTCCGAAACCCGCGCCACCAGGAGCTCCGCCGAACCCGCCGCGGCCAGCGCCACCGCGGCCTTGCGGCGGTTGCTGCGCCTGGTTTTGTTGAGCAACGACGGTCCAGCTCGCCACGATCAGCGCAACACTAACAGTAAGGAACACGGCTCGCATGGTCCCAAAAATCATACAACGCCGGAGGTTCCAGGGCAAGCGGTCGGAGCGCTAAATCCTTGTCCCTGAAGACAACCACTGGCGCGAACCCAACGATGCCGCGACGTTTGCCCAGTATCAGAGGTTTGATTAAACTTGGCTGAGGTGAAGACCGCGCAAAAGCGGCTGCCCGCCAAGAAGCCCGAGCCGCTACGCGTCGTACAGCCACTGAGGATAGCGGTTCTTGGGAATCGCCGCCTTCCGGCCAACTGCAAAGATACACTCGTCACGAAGCAGCGTCGATCGCTTGGCGTCGTCGAGAAGATCCTTGACGCGGCCTGCTTCGGCAAAGGGAGTCTCCGAGTACGGGCCGGTCTCAATCCGCAGGACGACAAATCCGGAATCGGACAGCAACTGGCCGATCTCCGTTGGACTGTATTCCCGGAAAATACCAGGATCGGCAGCCGGTCCTCCGTTGTGAAAGGGACGCGGATATCGAACATGATAGTTGGGATTACTCCCGCTTAAAATTGCATCCACGGCGCGGAACGAAGCCGTATTCGGCGTAGTTACCATCAGCACGCCGTCCGGATCGAGAATCCGGTGGATTTCCCGCAGCATCTGCATGGGGTCGCGTTGAAGACGCTCCAGCACTTCGCAGCAAAGGACGGTGTGGAAATGACGGCTCGGATAAGGAAACGTGCCCACTTCGGCATTGAACAGGTCGATGGTGCACTCGAAGGTTTTCCCTTCTTCGTTCTGGACCACGCGGGTGTCAGTTCCTCCCGCGCCGAGGTAGCAGCCGCGAACCTCGCTGTATCCCCACAAATCGCCCAATGCCGGAGTGATCTGCAAATAGCATCCCATCTCGAGAATGCGCTGGCCGTTGGCTCCGCGCGGAGTCATTTGGAGGGTCTTGATCAGGCGGCTCATGTGAGCTTGCAGATAGCGGCTGCCGTCCGACTTGGGGTCCGCCCATCCGCCCAGGTAATCCCGCAGAAACTTTCGGTCAGAGTATTTATCGGAAGCGCCGGCGGGAGCCGAATCCAGCCGGGAGGGAAATAGAAAATCGGCGTAAGCTCGAGCGACGGTCTCCCACTGGCACGTAGCAGCGACCCATTGCTGGGCCGCGCTGCCGATTTCCGCGGTGATCTTCCGGTCTGAAAGGAGCCAGCGCAGACACTCCTCTAGAACACGATTTTGCAGTTTATCCACTGGTATTTTCGCGCAGATATCATCCGGCAACTCCTGATTGGCGCCGTTGTCGGAGACCACCAGCGTCTTTCCCAAGCCGAAGGCTCGCGACTGGACGCCGGAGGTTTCCCCAAACGTTGTTGATCTCAAGTTGAGAACCACATCACAGGCTGCGATATACCCATCCAGATCCTCCAGCGTCTGAAACCCCAGCACGCGCACGCTGTCCTCAAGTCGCAGTACCTTGATGCGCTCCTCCAGCGGGACCTCCGGGTGCGGCAGACCGGCAATCACCAGCTTCGCTGACGGAAGCTTGTCCAGGACGGCGCGGAACACCAGCAGGCCGTCGCATGCCTGCTTGTCCGGCCGCTGGTATCCGAACATTCCGACCAGAGGTTCCTCGGGACGAATACCGAGCCGCGCCCGGTACCCCGAGCCGTCCAGATTCCGGACCCGCGCGCCGTGCGGGATGTGCGCAATCCTCCCTTGAAAACCCCGCAGCCGCACCTGCTCCTCGGCGAAGCGGCTGTGAACAATGCAAGCCCTGCTGCGGTCGAGCACGCGCCGGATCATCGTAAAGCTGCGAGGCTGCGGACCGCGTTCGATCAATACGTCTTCCGGGAGAGATTCCAGCTCTTGCCCGAAGATCTCGTAGACCACCTCCCGGAAGTAGGCTGCTTCCCCACCCTTGGTCATCCCGCGAATCAGATCGTGGACGTTAACTTCATGCAGCACCACCACGCCGGGATGGTGCAAAGCCAGATCGTAGATTTGGGCGTGAAAGGGATTGTTCCCGATCTGATAGAGAAGCACGTCGAATTTTTCGGGCTTGAAGTTGCGCGGAACCTGATCGAAGACCTGCAAATCGACCAGCTTTTCCAGCTCCAGAATCAAATCCGCCGCGTAATCGGCGGTGCCCGTTTGCGCCGGTGGAAGCGGGGTGAACAGGGCTACTCGCCCGGAGCTACCGCCGCCCGATGAGTCCATAGTCCTGCGGCCCGTAAAGCGATTCGTTCAACCGATGAATCACGCCGATCTCGTCATAGGGGAGCCGTTCCTCCGGCGGAGACCGGTTGAGGTCCAGGCGCTTGACCACCGTCAATCCGAAGTATTGATAGACGAATTCCAGCAGCGCCGGCGGAATGGGCCGGCGATGCGTCGGATCCTTCCAGAAATTACACGACCCCATTACAAGGTTGCCGGGGTTGGGAGTCTCGATAATCAACAATCCTTCCGGCTTCAGCACCCGCACCGCTTCTTGCATCAACGCGAGCAGGTAATCCATCGGCCAGTGTTCCGCAACGTGGAATGCGGTTACCACGGCCAGCGATTCGTTCTTCAAGGAACGGAGATAGACAAGCGCGTCCGTTTCTTCCGCGGTTAGTCCTCGGGCGCAGCAGTACGCCACCGCAACGGGATTCGAGTCGATTCCCACCACGGCGTACCCTGCGGCGCCCGCGGCCTCCAGCCACTCGCCGCGTCCGCATCCGATATCGACCCACGGCGCCTGCGGCAGCGAGTCCCTCCAGGCCCCGATCGCAGAAAAGTACGGCTGGAGTTTTTCGATTGTTTCGCGTTCCGATCCGCGAAAGCTGTCCTGCAGCGCGTACTGGAATGCGTTCGGCAGCGAGTCTGCCTCTATTTGACCGGGTTCGTGAGGGTGAGGCCGCTCCGCCGCGGCCGGCACGGTCCTCAGGAGCGAAAGCTGGAGTCTGAGCTGGGTCAGTTCCCCGCCGAGAGTCGATACTTCCCCGCCGAGATTCGCCAATTCCCCACTGTATTTCGACAATTCCCCGCCGTGCTCAGACAAGTCCGCACTCTGTTTAGATAGTTCCCGGCGAAGCTTCTGTGTATCCCTTTCGAGCATCGCCGTTCGCTCCAGTTGCCAGGCGATCAAGTTACACGCACAATCCAAGGCATTGCTGACCTCATTTTGAAACCGGACGATTTGCGGGGTGTACCAGAATAAACTGCGTTGGACGGCGCCGATCAAGTACTTTCCGATCTTGGCTCGGATCGTATTGGGCCCGGGGGGCATTTGCCCGACGGCGTTGCGCGCCTGGAATAGACGCCCGTAGGCGGTGCGCAATGTGGCCAACTCCTCCGACTCCCGCGCCGACAAAGGCTCGACGTTGTCTTCTTCTTCCAATCGGGCGTGGATCTCTCGAACCACCTCCTGAACGTTCATGCTTTTCGCCTCTCTGCGCGACAGATCGACCGGGTGCTTCTCCCGCAGGGCGTCGCCGGTTACGCCCGGAGTCTGGATTTCGCACGCTACCAGCGGAACGTCCACGCCAATCCGCTGCGGGGAGCCCGGACGGCTTCGTCCAATGCGGAGGTGCACTTCGTGCCATCCTGGAGCGAGCCCTGGCGGCAATTTGAAATTGGTTTGCCACTCGTTTTCGCCGACGCGCGCGGCATAGATTGGCCGCACGCCATACCCCCCGACTTCCGGGCAAACCTCGTCAAAGCCAAGGCTGTGACCGTCCCACCGGAACCAGGCGCTGACCAATTCGTCGCGGGACGAATCAAAATTGACGCCCCCCGTCAGATTGTTCGAAGCTTTCACCAGATCCGGCCCCTTTGCGGCGTCCGCCGGCGGCCGCTCCCACTGACGATAACAAGCCAGGCACGCGCTGTATTGCAGTACTTTCCGCAGTTCCACCCTGGCGAAGCCCGCCGTTCGGCAGAAGGCCTGCATGCACGTCAGGCTGGGGGCGACCCAGTTGTCGGTCTGCCCGCCAAATTCGTCGGTTTCGTAGAACTCCATCACCGGGCGCCGCTCCACGTTATCGCCCCGGCGATGCGTCTCGCGCAGGATAAATGAATCCACCGCCGCCATGCCGGTCGTCAAAGCGCAGACTCGCTCCAGCGCCAGCAGAGGATGCTTCAGGTGATATAGCACTCCCATGAACAAAACGATGTCGAAACGGCCGACGCGCTCCGGCGTGAGCTCATAGATGTCGAATTGCCGATACTCGACGCGCGAGCCCAGGGCCGCGCGCATCTGGTGAAACCGTGGATTGTCCCAATTGTCGATGGCCAACACTTCGGCGCCGCGACGCTCCATCTCGAAGCTGTACCACCCATCCCAGGCGCCAATGTCCAGCACGCGCTTGCCCCGCAGGTTTCGCGGAATGGGAAATTGTTCGATGCGGGTCTTTAGACCCGGCAAATCGCAGACGCCCTGGATGAGAGTGCCATCGGGCAGTTCGAAACTGTGCCACCAGCCGCGCTCCACCCATTCAGCGCGCCACTGACGGACCGGATCAATGCGAGTCGGCTCGTTCTTTGTGGCCATTAAGGTCAGCCGGGATTTTCATTTTTGGCCCGGAAAGCCTAACAGTATAACAGAATCGCCTCGTATCCTCTAAGGCGCCACTATAGGAGCTTCTGAGTGCGCCAAAGCCGGCCGCGTACCGAATTTGGGGACGACTCATGCCAAACACAAACTGGCCGGGTACGCATCGCCCGAGCTTGTCACGGAGCGACGCTCTGGGCACGGGGACGTCAGTAATCGGTCACACCGTCGTCTTTCGCGGCTTGCTGGGCGCGCTTGTCGTTGGGATACCAGTAGTGCAGGTGGCAGTTCTCGCAGGCCTTGTCGATGGAATCGATGGATTTGAGCAGGGCTTGCGTGTCTCTTGCGTCCACGGCGTGGACCGCCAGCGTGGCCGCGTCCTGCAGCTTGCGGGCACGGCGGAGGAGGCTGGCTCGGTCGGCGTCGATTAAGGTTTCGATGCGCTCCGGCTGCTCTTCGACCTCTGGATTTTTGGAGCGGTCGCGGAGGCGGGCGGCGCGGCGGCCATCCAGCAGGCTCGGGACATTTTGCAGGATGGTCAAGCGCTGGCGAAGCTCGTCCCAATCGGCATCCGTGCGCGGGGCTTCGAGGTGCGAGCCATGCTCATCGGCCACCTGCTGGAGCGACTCGAAAACGTAGTCGCCGCTGGGATCCACCATGGAATGCATGACGTCCTTGATGGTGGCGGGGCCGCGCCCGGCGCAAACGACTCCGGTCCACAGCAGCAGCGAGAGACCGCCGGCCAGCTTGGGGTTCCTGACGATACGTGTGCTCAGAATCGCGGCCGCGAGCAAGATCATCTTCGCCCAAAACCAGGCATTACCGACGTACTGGCCGGCGTGAGCAGCAAACAGAATCGCGCCGGAAACTACGGCGAGCGCGAAACCGATGCGCTTGGGCGATCGCAGACCAGTCGCGATTTCCTCCACGGTATAGTCGCGACAGGCGAGGCCGAGCAGGCGCAAATCAGTGACCAGCACCATCCCGCCAAACAACGCCAGCGCGGCGAGGTGCAGCGTCAGGATGGCGAGATAGAGGTAGGAGCTCATGGATGCGACGGCGGGTTCAGGAATTGGTCGAAGTCGACTCCGGCCGGGGCCGGCGCGAGCGGAGGTGGACGGGTCGCGGACAAGCCGATGAAAACGCCGCCCGCGAGCACCAGCGTCCACAGCAGCAGCGACACGGCGGCGGCTAATCTGCCTCGACCTAACCTGCCTCGATCCCCGGCCGCGGCCCCGCGAACGGCTGTGAAATAGAACACAATCGCCGCGGCCAGAACCGACATTTTAAGAACGAATGTCGAATTGAGGTAATACACATCCGGATTCACGGAAAAGAGCAGCAATCCGGAGGAGATCACCAGCGTGAGACCGGCGAGAGTCCAGGGCAGAGCGTCGCGCCAGAGCTGCACGGTGCTCCGCCGCATGAGCCCCACGCCCAGCAGACGGAAATTCACCACGGCGATGGTTCCGACGCCGCAGATGAAGCCGACGATGTGGATGCATTCGAGGACGGGAAACGCGAGGGGGGATTGGTTAAGGGGGTTCTGCAACTATTGAACCGTGTAACGCGCGCGCAGGCCGAAGGGCGCGATCTCGATGTCGAACTGCGTGCCGTCCGGGCGCACCATTTGATAAGTGCCGTGCATCACGCCGGTGGGAGTTTTCAGGCGGCACCAGGAGGAGTACTTAAAGGATTCGCCCTCGGCGAGCACGGGCTGTTCGCCCACCACGCCCGGGCCTCGGACTTCTTCCACGTGGCCGACGCCGTCGGTGATGATCCAGTGCCGCGTGAGCAGTTGCACGGTTTCGGTTCCCTGGTTGGTGATGCGGACGGTGTATTGAAACACCCAATCGTCCTCGTACGGCTTGGAGTTTTCGGCCGAGTAGCGTGAGATGACTTCGACGCGAACGCGTTCGGTGACCGCGTCGGACATGGGCGCGAGATGGGGCGCTGCGTTAGCCATAAAACGCCCATGGTACCAATTCAGACGCCGCACAACGGAGCCTGCGGCCCTGTGCGGCCAATTCATACGCCGCACAACGGAGCCTGCGGCCCCGTGCGGCCAATTCACAGTGCTGGAGAAACTTCCGGAGGGGTCGCGCAACTTTTCCTATACGTTCGGTTTCGAACAGGTGAGCCGGGCAGCCGGAGACAAAGCTAAGGAATAGGAGGACAGTTATGAAACTCAATCAGATCGTTCTAGTCGGAGGCCTGTTTGGCTGTGCGGCTGTGTTCGCGCAGGATCCGGCCACGGTTAATGATCGTCGCGAAAACCAGCAGGACCGCATCGCCAACGGGATTCAATCCGGGCAGTTGACGGCCGGCGAGACCAAGGGCCTGGAAGGCCAGGAATCCAGCCTCAACCGCGAGGTCCATGACGACCGCCAGGCCGACGGCGGAAAGCTGACCTCGGCCGAGAAGCAGCAAGTGAACCAACAGCAGAATCACCTGAGCAACGAAGTTTACAACGACAAGCACAACGCGAATACCGCGCACTACGGAAACAATGAAGTGGGTGCGCGGCGGCAACTGCAGCAGGACCGGATTGCGCAGGGCGTGAGAAGCGGGTCGCTCAAGGCCGGGCAGACGGCGCGGCTGGAGAATCGGGAGCAAGGCATCAACCAGAAAGTGGCCGCGGACCGGGGCGCCAACGGAGGCAAGCTGACCGGCACGGAGAAGAAGCAGATCAACGGTGCGCAGAATCGCGCGAGCCACGCGATTTACAAGGCGAAGCACTAACGCCCAGGCACTAAGTTTCACCGGGCGAGCCCTGTTTCGCCTAGCCGCACGCATCCTCGATTCCAAGAGTAGAATCGAGAGTGCGTGCGGCTTCTTTTTTCCCTCATCTACGCGGTTGTTCTCTGCGCCGGCGCAAGGGGCCAGGCTCGCGAGATCACCGTCGCCGCGGACGGCTCCGGCCAGTTCACCAGCGTGCAGAAGGCGGTGGACAGCGCGCCCTCGCATTCGCGCGAGCGAAGTGTGATCCACATCAAGCCGGGCATCTATAGAGAGCGGGTTACCGTTCCTCCCGATAAAACATTTCTGACCTTGCACGGCGACGACGCCATGACCACGGTGATCACCTTCGACATGCACCCCATGCCGAATCCGAACGGCGGGCGGGCGCTGATCACCTTCGATACTCCGACGGTGTTCATCCAGGCCAACGATTTCACGGCCGAGAACATCACCTTTGAAAATTCGGCGGGGCGGCAAGGGCAGGCGCTGGCGCTGACCATCATGAGCGATCGCGGCGTGTTCCGCTACTGCCGCTTCCTGGGCTTCCAGGACACGCTGCTGGCGCAGGCGGGGCGGCAATATTTCGATCATTGCTATATCCAGGGCGCGACGGATTTCATCTTTGGAGGCTCGGCTGCGTACTTCGACCAGTGCGAGATTCACGTCACGGCTAACGGATACGTCACCGCGGCGAACACGCCCAAGGACCAGCGCTACGGCTACGTTTTTTCGCACTCGAAGATTACGGGCGAGCCGGGCGCGCTGACGTACCTCGGACGGCCGTGGCGGGCGAATGCGGCAACGGTCTTCCTGAACACGGAGATGTCGGCGAACGTGCGGCCGGCGGGTTGGAATAACTGGAACGATCCGGCGAAGGAAAAGACGGCTCGCTACGCCGAGTACGCGAGCACCGGGCCGGGAGGCGATTTGAGCGGCCGGATGGAGTGGGGCAAGCATTTGACCGCAGCGGAAGCGGCGACATACTCGATTGAAAATGTTCTGGGCGGAGAGGACGGATGGGATCCGCGCAAGGGAACGGTGCGCCAGGAGGCGAAGACCGCGAAAGAGCAGCGGCCTGCGCTTGCGCCGTTGGCGAGCGGAGATGTCCTGCTGGCTGTAGCCGCCAGTGAGGATTCCCGATTTGCTGTCAGCACGGATGGGTACAAATGGACCGTGACCAAGGCGGCTGCACCGATTGGAGCTTTCGTGATGCGCGGGCCGGATAGGACGTTTCACGCGGTGTGGTCGAGTGGGACGCGCGGAGACAAGAGCCTGATGCATGCGAGCTCGAAGGATTTGATGGAGTGGAACAGTCCGCAGCGGATCGAGGTGATGGCGAAACAGGATGCGCTGGATGTGGTATCGCCGCGTTTGTACTGGGACGGAACCCGGTTCCTGATTACGTGGGGCTCGACCATGGCGGTCAACTCGATTCAATCCTTTCAGGAAGAGGTCGATAATAATCCGCGTATTTTCTATGCCGCAACGCGGGATTTCGAGACATTCACGGAGCCGGCTCTCCTGTTCGATCCGAATTACAGCGTGAAGGATGCGGTGATGCTGCCGATGGGCGCAGGATTCGCGCTGCTGCATAACGACAACACCACGCCGGTGCATGCGCTACGCGTGGCGCCGGGGTCGAGTGCGACTGGTCCGTGGGGGCCGTCGCGGGATGCGTTCACGGAGAAATTCGTCGAACAGCCGGCGGCGATCCGGCTAGCAATACGTAATCGGGGGCCCAAGCAGCGAGAAAAA
>CAWISY010000246.1:0-14825 GCA_963838455.1 Bryobacterales bacterium | reverse complement strand
AGCAGTTGCGTGAAACTCATCTGGGGACATGATACACCGGGCCCGTTTCCGTCATGATGGAAGTATGAAGTGGGCGCTGCTCTTAATCGCGCCATTGGCCTTTACCCAGCCGCTTCTGCCGCCGGATGCGAAGGCCATTATTCAGCGCTCTGTCCAGAACGACCTGCTGAATTTTGAGCGCCTGAGGAACTACACCTACACCGAGCACGACGAAGACAAGAGCTTCGATCGCCACGGTAAGGTCAAGAAGGATTCCAAAGACACCTACGAGGTGATGATTCTGGGCGGGCGCGATTATGAGCGCCTGATCGCGCATGACGACAAGCCGATTCCTCCGGGGGAAGCGCACAAAGAGGAGCAGAAGCTCGACAAAGAAATCGACCGGCGCGAGCATGAGTCCCCGGGCGACAAGGCCAAGATCGCCAAGGAGCGGCAGGAGGAGCGCAAATTTCTGGATGAGGTGCCGGAGGAGTTCAACTTCAAGCTGCTGGGCTCCGAGCCGGTTAGCGGCAAGCCTGCGTGGGTGATTGCGGCCGAGCCGAAGCTCGGCTATCGGCCCCGGTCGCGCGGAGCCAAGGCGATCCAAAACATGCGCGGCAAAGTGTGGATCGATCAAGCCGAGTACCAGTGGGTGAAGGTGGAGGCGCAGGCGACCGGGAGCTTGTCTTACGGGTTCGGGATGCTGAAGATCGATCCCGGCGCGACCGTCACCTTTGAGCAGGCTCGGGTCAATAACGAGATCTGGCTGCCGGCGCATGCCTCCATTCGCTTCAACGGACGCGCCGTGCTGTTTCTGCCGGTTCGAGACGAAATCGACATGCAGTTTCGCGATTACAAGAAGTTTCAGGCGGAGTCGCAGATCGTAATCGATGGTGTGGCGAAAGACGGCGCGGCG
Organism: Bryobacterales bacterium; assembly: GCA_963838455.1. Lineage (GTDB taxonomy): Bacteria > Acidobacteriota > Terriglobia > Bryobacterales > Bryobacteraceae > Palsa-187. Next base: position 13,930 of record CAWISY010000246.1, on the reverse strand, counting down.
AAGTAATGACTACGCCAGGCTGTCCAGCGAGTCCTTGGCGAAGTGGAGCACTGCGGCGGCTTCCGCGTGCGCCGGTAGAGGCAAGCGCAGGACTCCGGCGGGAGTGAATTGGGCTCCGGGAAGTCCCGACACCAGCGCCATCAGCCGCGCGGGATCGATCTTGGACGCGGGATGGAACTTGATGTTGAGCGCGCCGGCGCGGCGGTCCATGGCCTCGACGCCGGTGTGCTGAGCTTTGGTCTTGAGTAAGGCGAACTGGATCAGGGTCTCGACCGCTTCCGGCATGGGGCCGTAACGGTCGGCGAGATCGCCGCGAATCTTTTCGGATTCCTGCGGGTCGCGAATATCGGCGATGCGCTTGTAGGCGCGCAGACGCTGCTGCTCATCGGCGATATATTCGGCGGGAATGCGAATATCCAGGCCGAGGTTGAGCGCGGAGTGCACTTCGAGCGGGCGCTCCTCGCCCTTCAACTCCTGAACCGTTTCTTCCAGCAGGCGGAGATAGGTATCGAAGCCGACGGCTTCAATGTGGCCGTGCTGTTCGCCGCCCAGGAGATTGCCGGCCCCGCGCAATTCGAGATCGAGCGCGGCGATCTTGAAGCCGGCTCCCAGGTCGGAAAATTCACGCAATGCGGCGAGGCGTTTGCGCGCGATGTCGGTAAGTTCGGCGTCGAGGGGCACCAGCAGATACGCGTAGGCTCTGCGATTGGACCGGCCGACGCGTCCGCGGAGCTGGTAGAGCTCGGAGAGGCCGTAGCGCTCGGCGTGCTCGATGATCATGGTATTGGCGAGCGGGATGTCGAGACCGTTTTCGGCGATGGTGGTGCAGACGAAGACATCGTATTCGTGATGCATGAAGGCGAGCAGCACGCGTTCCAGTTCCTTCTCATCCAACTGGCCGTGGCCGACGCCGACGCGGCAGCCGGGAACCAGTTCCTGAATCCAGGCCGCGCGGGCGAAGATGGAGTCGACGCGATTGTGGATGAAGTAGACCTGGCCGCCGCGCGAAAGCTCCTGCTCGATGGCGGCGCGGATCAGGTCGGGTTCGAAGTGCGCGACCACGGTGTGAATCGCCAGGCGGTCCTTGGGCGGGGTTTCGATCACGCTCATATCGCGGATGCCCAGCAGGGACATGTGCAGGGTGCGGGGTATGGGCGTAGCGCTCATCGCGAGCACGTGCACGTTCTTGCGCAGTTGTTTGAGCCGTTCCTTGTGGCGCACGCCGAAGCGCTGCTCCTCATCGACGATCAGCAGGCCGAGATCGCGGAACTCGATGTCTTTCGAAAACAGGCGGTGCGTGCCGATGGCGATGTCGACTTTTCCGGCGCCCAGATCCTCGATCGTCTGCTTCATCTGTTTGGAGGGAATGAGACGCGACAGCATCTCGATGCGCACGGGGAAGGCCGCGAACCGGCGCTTGAAGGTTTCAAAGTGCTGCAGAGCGAGCACGGTGGTGGGCGCCAGAACGGCAACCTGCTTGCCGTCGCCCAAGGCTTTGAACGCCGCGCGCATGGCGACTTCGGTTTTGCCGAAGCCGACGTCGCCGCACAGCAGGCGGTCCATGGGGTGCGGGGATTCGAGATCCTTCTTGATCTCCTTGGTGGCCTGTAGCTGGTCCTTGGTTTCGGTGTAGTCGAAGGAGTCTTCGAATTCGCGCTGCCAGTTGGAATCGGGCGAGAAGGCGAAGCCTTCGGCCAGGCGGCGCTCGGCGTAGAGCTTCAGAAGCTCATCGGCCATGTCGCGCATTTTGGCCTTGACGCGGGATTTGCGCGCCGTCCAACTGGAGCCGCCCAGCTTGTCGAGCGTGGGCGTGGAATCGCCTGCGCCGCGATACTTCTCGACCAGGTCCATGCGTGTGAGCGGGACGTAGAGCTTGGCGTCGGCGGCGTATTCGAGGAGCATGAAGTCGCCCTTTTGCTCGCCCTGCACGATTTCGCGCAGGCCGGCGAAGCGTCCCACACCGTGCGTGGCGTGGACCACGTAATCGCCGGGCTTGAGGTCGGCCAGATCGGAGGCGAAAGCGGCGAACTGCTTCTTGCTGGTGGCAGGGCGCGCGACCATCTCCGAAACATCGAAGAGATCCTCCATGCCGATGAAGGCAACTGAGGCATCGGGAAAGACGACTCCGCGGCGAACCTGCCCTTTGATCAGATACGTATTGGCGACCGGCCCGGCGAGATACGCGCGCTCGGCCAGATACGGCGAGGCAGCTTCATTGGGCGCGAGGCCGAGTTGGAAGGGGACGGAATATTCGCGCAGGATGTCGGCCAGGCGTTCCAACTCGCCCGCGGTGGGCGCGAAGAAAGCGACGCGATAGCCGTGCTCGACCATGGTGCGCGCTTCGGCCACGGCCACCTGCATGTTGCCGTGGAAGGCGAGCGACGGGCGCGTGGGGATGCGCGGGTGAGTGGGATCGAGATCCAGCTCGCGCAGTTCGAGCAGCGGGTGCGCTGCGAGCCGTGGGGCAAACGTGTCCCATTGGTAGAAATTTGCTTCTGCGATTTCGGGCGATTGGAGTTGTTCGAGACGCTTCCAGAGGCGCTCCGAGGCGGACTTGAGTTGCTCCGGCTCGTCGATGATCACTGTGGGGATCACGGTGGCATCGGTGGCGAGATCGAGGATGGATTGCGGACGAGGCTCGGTAAGCGCAGCGGCGAACTCCCAGCCGGGGGCGAGGAGGAAATCGCCGGTGCGCGGCTGCTCTGCCAGCGGCAGGATCTGCGCCTCCGAAATCTTCATCACCGAGCGCTGCGATTCGACCTCGAACCTGCGGATGGACTCGATCTCATCGCCGAAGAATTCGACGCGCAGGGGTCGGGCAGTTTCGGCGCCGAAGACGTCGAGGATGCCGCCGCGGACCGAGTATTCGCCGAGCATTTCAACAGGATCACGACGCGTATAGCCGATGGATTGAAGATGAGCTTCGATGGAGTCGAGAGGGAGTTCCTCGCCGACGCGGAGATCGAGCGCGAGGCGGCGATAATACGCCGCGTCGTGGATCCGAAGCAGCGCGGAGCCCACGGGAGCGATGGTGATGGGGGCGGCGCCGGTGGACAAGCGCCACAAGCCGATGGCGCGCTGCTCGGCGATTTCGGTGTGCGGCGAAAGCTTCTGGCCGGGAAGTACGTCCCAGGCGGGCAGAAGCTGGGGATGGCCCAGTTCAGGCCGGCCGATCAGCAGGCCGAAAAACGCCTCGCACAATTCGGTGAGCAGCTCGGCGCGCTGGTTGCCGTCGGCCAGCACCAGCATCGGCTTTTCGGTCGCCTGCCAGGCCAGGACCAGGTACAGCGCTTTGGCGGCCGGGGTGAGGCCGGAGAGCGCGAAGGGGCCGGGCTCGCGCCGGACCAGCTTGGCGATCAGCTCCTGAAAGGCCTCATGCCGGCTCAGGGTGTGGAAGAGATCGCGGACGGCGGGATGGGTCACGGGAGCGCCACGCCGCATGGGGCAAGTCTCCACGCGCGCGTCCTTCCATTCTATGCGTACTTAGGAGCGCACAGGCCGTCAATCGCGGCACCGAAAGAAAAGGGGCACTCGGCGGACTCGGCCGCGATTGGCGAGTCCGTCGTGCGCGGGTTCCGTAAGAGCGGGGGCGGAGTTAAAATAAAACAGGATGTTCCAGCCGCACCAGAACCTGAGTGACCGCATCAACGGCAACATTATTCGCAGCGAAATCGAAGGCGGCGTTTACCTGCGGGATCTGCCGGACGAAGCCGAGCTCGAAGTGGTGACGCAGAACCGCGGCTATACGCTAGTGGTGCGGCAGGACGGGTCGGCGCTGATCTCGGGCCATCCGGAGTTCTGTCCGGAGCCGGTGCTGGTGCGGATCACCGGGTCGAACTGGGGCGGGTCGATGCTGAAGGCCGCGTACCTGGGGCGCGGGATGCACATGGAGTTCCGGCATCCGGGGTATCAGGGGCCGATCGTGACCTCGCGGATCGTGGACATCCGGATGCGGGCTCAGGCGGCTTAGGCGAATCTTACACTGCTGGCGGCGAACCAGATCGTCAACGACCTTGATAAGCGCGTTGAGGCGCTGATCGGTGTGCTTCCCGGCCTCGGTCAACTCGTCGACGCGGATGGCGAGTCTATCCAGCCGGTCGGTCAAGACTACCTGTGCCGCCAGAAGCTTTTTGTGCTCTTCGCGAAACTGGACGCGATCGTCGATCACTGCGGCCGGCGAACAAGGTCGTCGACGACCTTGATGAGAGCGTTCAGGCGCTCATCGGTATGGGCCCCCAGTTCCGCGAGACGTGCATCGGTGCGCTTCCCCGCCTCGGTGAGCTCGTCGACGCGGATCGTTAGTTTGTCCAGCCGGTCGGTCAAGACTACCTGTGCCGCCAGAAGCTTTTTGTGCTCTTCGCGAAACTGGACGTGATCGTCGATCAGCAGCTCCAGGGCGCGTTCGATACGATCCAGCCGGCCGGTTCCGTTCTGCTCCGACATAACTTCTCTTATAGTGTCTCACGGCGTGAGAACTCTCTCGACCAGCGCGCTCATGTGGTCGATGGTGAAGTCGGGAGGCGCGGCATCGAAGGTCTCGGGTTGAAATCCCCACGTCACGCCGCAGGCTTGGACCCGGGCGTTGCGGGCGGTGCGAATATCGGTGGCGCTGTCGCCGACCATGACGGTGCGCTCGCGCGCAGCCGAGGTTTCGGCCACCAGGGCGTCGATGCCGCGCGGGTGCGGCTTCTTCTCCTCAAAGCTGTTGCCGCCGTAGATGCGGAAGAAGTGCATCTCCAGGCCGAGGCCTTCCACCAGTTGCACGCTGAAGCGGACCGGCTTGTTGGTGAGCACGGCCAGAGGGACGCCGGCTTCATGCAACTGGTCGAGGCCGGCGCGGACGCCTGGGTAGAGCCGCGTGGAATCCAGCATGTGCTCACGGTAGTACTCGAGGAAATAGCGTAAAGCATCGGCAAGCTGCTCGTCGCTGGCTCCGGGAAAAACGCGACGGATCAAAGTAGGCGCGCCGTCGCCGACATACGAGCTGACGGTTTCGATGGGCAAGTGCGCCAGTCCTGCCCAGGCGCGGGTGGCGTTGACGGAATCGGCGAGGTCGCGTTTGGAGTCGATGAGCGTACCGTCGAGATCGAAGATCAGCAGGTCGGCGCGGTTCAGATGACCTCCTTGTTGCCCAGGCGCTTCGGTTCGTCTGGACGGTCGTCGCGCTGGTCATTCTTATGTTCCTTGCGCCGTTGCGATTTGCGCAGTTCTTCGTCCCAGTCCTTACGAAGCTCCTCCAGGCCGTCGCGGAGGGCCTCCTTCAAATCCTGCGGCGCCAGGGAGGCGAACAGATCGGAGGCATCGACGGCGTAGGGCAGCAGCTTGGAGCTGACCATCCAGTTGGGAAGAGGATGCGGCGCGAAGGCCAGAAGCACGGCCACAAAGCCCACGCCGATCACCGCTCCGCGAACCAGGCCGAAGGCGCCGCCCAGCAGCCGGTCCATCCAGGTGAGTCCAGTCCATTTGAAGAAGACGGTGAAGGCTTTCCCGACCAGCGCGCCGATCACCAGGATGGCCCAGAAAACGACCAGGAAGCCGAGGACGTTGGCGGTCGCCGGAGAATGAATGATTTTGTGGAACCAGACGGCGGGTATGGCATAAAACCAGAATCCGAAGACCACGCCGGTAACGGCGGCGATGAATCCGATGCCGACGCGCGCGAAGCCTGCGCTGAATCCCGCCACGATGGAAGCGCCGATCATTAGCGCCAGCAGCAGGTCGAGCAGGCTCACGCCGCGGGCTCCAGCGTGCGGCCGGTGAGCAGGCGATAAGCTTCCTTGTATTTTTCGCTGGTGCGGAGCGCCACTTCCGGGGGCAAGCCGGGAGCCGGCGCCTGTTTGTTCCAGTGAATGGATTCCAGATAATCGCGCACGTACTGCTTGTCGTAGGAGGGTTGGGGTCGGCCGGGCGCATATTGATCCGCGGGCCAGAAGCGCGAGGAATCGGGCGTGAGGACTTCGTCGGCCAGAACCAGCAACCCGTCCACGGTGCCGAATTCGAACTTGGTGTCGGCGATGATGATGCCGCGGGTCCGCGCGTAATCGGCGGCTTTGCGGTAGACGGCCAGCGTGAGATCGCGCAGTTTAGCGGCGGTTTCCGCTCCCACGATGGCCGCGGCTTGCTCGAAGGAGATGTTTTCGTCGTGGCCGGTTTCCGCCTTGGTGGCAGGAGTGAAAATGGGCTCCGGAAGTGCCTCGGATTCGCGCAGGCCCGGGGGCAGCTTAATGCCGCAAATTGCTCCCGTGCGCTGATAGTCTTTCCAGCCCGACCCGGCGAGATACCCGCGAGCCACGCATTCGATGGGGAACATCTGGGCGCGGTACACCCACATGGACCGGCCTGCGAGTTCCGGGGGAAGCCCGCCGGCCTCGGTGCTCCGAAAATGATTCGGGACCACGGATTTCAAGAAATCCAGCCAGAACAGCGTCATTTGCGTCAGCACGCGGCCCTTATCAGGAATGCCGGTGGCCAGGATGTGGTCGAACGCGGAGATGCGGTCCGTGGCGACGATCAGCAGCCAGCGCCCGTCTTCGTAAATATCGCGAACCTTGCCGCGAGTTAAAAGAGGAAGGTCGGGAACGTTCGATTCCAGCAGGATTTCGGGTTGAGAGGCCAAACCCAATTATACTGAGGGATTCGCATGCTTCTCTCTATTTTGATCCCGGTGTACAACGAGCGAACCGTGGTTGAGCAAAGCCTCGCTCTGGTGCTGGCTGCGCCGCTGCCGGAGAACATGGACCGCGAGCTGATCATCGTGGACGATTGCTCGACCGATGGAACGTGGCTGATTCTGCAACGGCTGGCCGCCGCTGATTCGCGCATCAAGCTGCACCGGCACGCGCTGAATCAGGGCAAAGGCTCGGCGGTGCGCACGGCGATCGAAAAGGCGAGCGGGGATTTCTGCCTGGTGCAGGATGCGGACATGGAATACGATCCCTTGGAGTATCCGAAGCTGCTGCGGCCCATGCTGGATGGCCACGCCGACGCGGTGTTCGGGTCGCGCTACCTGGCCGGTGAACAGATGCGCGTTCTGCCCTTCTGGCATTCGCTGATGAACAAGGGCCTGACGCTGTTCTCCAACATGTTCTGCAACCTCAGCGTGACGGACATGGAGACCTGCTACAAGGTCTTCCGCACGGATCTGCTCAAGAGTATCCCGATCCGCTCCGACCGCTTCGGCTTCGAGCCGGAAATCACCATGAAGGTCTCGAAACGCAAACTCCGCGTTTACGAAGTCCCCATCAGCTATCACGGCCGCACGTATGAGGAAGGGAAGAAGATCGGATGGAAGGACGGAGTCAAGGCACTCGGCGTGATTCTGTACTTCTGGATGATCGACGACCTCTACGTGCCGGCTTACGGCCGGGGCATGCTGAACAGCCTGACCGGCACGCCGCAGTACTTGAGCTGGCTGGCCAGGGTGCTGCGCCCGCACCTGGGCGACACGGTGCTGGAGATTGGCGCAGGCTTGGGCAACATGACGGGCCGGCTGATGGGCAAGAAGCTGCGCTACGTGGCCGGGGAAAAGGACGCGTTGTATCTGCACGCGCTGCGCAACCGCTTCCTGAGAACGCCCAGCGTGACGGTGTGCCACCTGGATCCGGAATCGCGTGCGGATTTCGACTCGTGGAAAGGGCAGTTTGAAAGCGTGCTGTGCGTGAATCTGCTGGAGACGGTGGAGGATCCCGAAGGCGGTGCTGCAATCGATGGCCTCCTGCCTGAAACCGGGTGGGGTCTTGCTGGCTTTGGTTCCGCAGGGCAGCGGGTTGTTTGGAACGTTGGACCGGGGCCTGGGAAACAAGCGCCGGTTCGATGCGCCGGCGATGGCCGCGATGCTCTCGGACCTGGGGTTTCGCATAGAGCGGGAACATCAGATCAACAAAATCGGCGCGCTGGGCTGGTGGTTCTCTTCGCGCGTGCTGCACCGGGACCGGATCAGCCGTCCGGCGCTGAAGCTGTGGGACAAATCAGTGTGGCTGCTACGGCGGATCGATGCGCTGCTGCCGTGGCGCGGGCTCTCGCTGGTGGTGGTGGCCCGGTACACTGGAAACTGAATGCCCCAGGATAGGAAACACGACAAGAAGTATGTGGTTACCGGAGGAGCGGGGTTTATCGGTTCTAGTTTGGTGCGGACGCTGCTTCCGCTTGGCTCTGTTTCGGTCATCGACAATTTATTGACCGGTCACGAGCGGAACCTGGAGGAGGTTCGGGACGGGGTCGAGTTTCACAACGCCGACATCCGGGATGCAGCGGCGATTACGCCGCTGGTTCGCGGCGCCCACACCGTGTTTCACCTGGCGGCAATTCCGTCAGTGCCGCGGTCGATCGATGAACCGGAACTGTCGCACCAGGTGAACATTGACGGAACCTTCAACGTTTTTCGCGCGGCCGCGCAGGGAGGAGTGCGGCGGATCGTGTATGCGGCGTCGTCTTCGGCCTACGGCGATACGCCGACGCTGCCCAAGACCGAGTCCATGCTACCCAGCCCGAAATCGCCTTACGCGGTGCAGAAACTGCTGGGCGAATACTACGCCTCGGTTTTCGATTCCTGCTTCGGCATCGAGACGGTCTCGCTGCGATTCTTCAATGTGTACGGGCCGCGCCAGGATCCCTCCAGCCCGTATTCCGGCGTGCTCAGCCTGTTCATGAAGCATCTGCTGAGCCGCACCGCCCCCACGATTTTCGGCGACGGCGAGCAGACTCGCGATTTCACTTACGTGGAGGACGTGGCGGGGCTGTGCAATAAAGCGTCGCAAGCGCCGGGTGTCTCCGGGAAGGTGTTCAATGCCGGCAACGGCGGGCGGTATTCGCTCAATTTCATCTGGGACCAGTTGCAGAAAATTGAAGGCGTGACCATCGCGCCGAAGTATGGTCCGCCGCGGGCGGGCGATGTCCGGGACTCGATGGCGGATACGGCGGCGGCGAAGGCTGAGCTCGGCCATGCGCCGCGCTTTTCGATCGAGGAAGGATTGAAACGGACGCTCGAATGGTACCGCCAGACGAAGTAAAGCCGGGTAATCGCGGCAACCGGCCGCGGATGGGCGGGGATCGCAACCTCAAGCCGAGAGATCCCTCGGTTGCGGCGCCTTGGTCCACGCTGGTGGGTCCACAGGGCGCATCAAAACCACTCGTCGCTCAGGGCAAGAAGCGCGTGCTGTTCGTGTGCATCGGCAACTCCTGCCGCAGCCAGATGGCGGAGGCTTTCGCGCGAGCCTACGGCTCCGACGTGATGATCCCGCAGAGCGCAGGCCTGAGTCCGGCGACCATCATCGCGCCGCTGACCAGGCAGACACTGGCGGAGCGGGGTCTGAACATCGACGGGCATTTCCCCAAGGGTCTGGAGATCGTGATGCGCGAGCCTTACGACGTGATCGTGAACATGAGCGGGCATCCCGTAGATCTGCCTAAAGCGAATATCCTCACCTGGCCGGTGCGCGACCCGATCGGGCTGTCGCCAGAGGTTTACCGCAGCGTGGTGCAACAGATTGAGGGGCTGGTGATGGGGTTGATTTTGACCTTGCGAAACGGGAAAATGCCGGGTTGAAGCCCAGCCTTCGCGATTAACGCCCCGAGGGTTCCACGGGCGACTTGCTGGTGGTTGGGAATCGAGAGTGTCACAAGGGCGCCAGGTTTCGTCAGGACAATGTGACTGCCCTTTTGCCTCGCGACCTGCCAACCCAGCCGCTCGAACCCGCGAACCGGGTCGCCAGGCCAAAGCAGCGGGGCCCAAGCAACGGCACCGTTGGCATCAGACTGGGACTTCGACCTCGCGTGTGTTCCCAGTCAACGGCATGTGGAGTTCGGCGCGGACGGCCAGGCATTCCCGGATGGCGTCGACGATATTCGACTCAGCCTCGGCCTCCGTTTGGCCCTGGCTGACGCAGCCCGGGATCGACGGACACTCGGCAATGTAGACACCGTCTTCGTCTTGGTAGATGCTCACGACAAACTTCATCGGTCCTGTTTTAGCGCCAGTCGTCGATGACGTACACACCGGGCCGGTTGAATCCGGGCTGGTGCGGACTCTGCATGGCGACGCCCTGCGTCACGGTGAGGTAGCCTCGGGCGCGCATGCGCCTAAAGGCGTCTTCGCGGGCGAGATTTACGCCGGCTTCGATCGCAACGCCTTTCCGCGCCGCGAATGAGTCAACCGCGGTGAGGAGCCGGTCGAAAGCATCCGCCGAACGCGCCGCGGCGAACTTAACGTAGCACAGGCCGGAGCCTCCTTCCGATCCAGGTCCGGTGTGGCACACGGCGAAGCCGTCGAGCGAGTCTCCCTCTTGAACCAGCACCGTTTCGGGCGTAGCGAGGATTTCCGTGGTCAGATCGAGGCCGGGGGAGATGCCGCTGGTGAGACCGCGCGCTTGGCTCAGGACGCGTTCCCGCGCGGCTTCGCCCAGACTGGAGAACAAAGACGGCGCTTCGCCCGTCTCAGGAGTCTTCTTCAAGATCGCCGTCAGATACTGCGGCCAGAACCCGAACTTCTGATACAGGCCGACGTGCTTGGCGCTGGCGGCGAAGGTGAACAGGCCGGAGTGGCGCACGCCCCAGCGCTCGAAAACGCGCACGGTGTCGGCAAGCAAAAGCGAAGCTACGCCCTGGTCCCAATATTCGGGCAGAATCGTCAAGGGGCCGAAGAATCCGAAGCTGCCCCAGTGCGTAAGCACGTTGGAGCCGATGAGGCGGCCCTCGCTATACGCCCCGAGCGCCTCGACGCAGCCGGAGCGCAGGCGTGGGCCGAACAGGTCGCGGTCGCCGAAAGTCTTCGAAGGGTCGGGGACTTTGAGGAAGGTGCCGAAGGCGACGTTTGCGATGCGCCAGCCTTCGGCGGCATCGGAAACAGCGAGCGGTGCAATCTCGATACTCATTTCTTGCGCTCAGGCCTTGCCGATGACGCCTTTCCACTTGCGCATCACCAGCTCGGCCAGCCCGAGCAGCACGGCCAGGCCCAGCAGGCCGGGCCAAAGCTCCAGCGTGGTTTCGATGTTGCGCTGGCCGGGCTCGAAGACGGCGCTGGGATCGGGTTCGAATCGCCCGCCGGTGAAGCGCGCGACCTGCTTCAGCAACTCCTGGTTGGAGCCGTAATCTTCCAGCTCGGCTTCGGGGCGGTACACGCCGATCTCCGGGAACGCGCGCGATTCCTCCACCGGGCGGGCGCGAAAAAGGCCCTCGCGGTTGCCGATGGGGAGGATGCCGCGGAAGGTTCCCGCCGCGACCTTTTTGACCTCCATCGGCTTGCGGAAGCCGTCGGGGCCGAACACGAAGATATCCGGAGCGGCGGGCGGGTCTTCCACTCCGGGCCCCAGCCGGTAGTTCGCCACCAGGTTGCCGTTGGCGCTATCGAATTCGAGGGCGGCTTCGCTGCCTTGGGTGTGGGGCAAAAGGTCGCGCGTGAGATTGGTCCAGAATTTGTCGTAACCGGGCCAAGAAACCCAGTCGGCAGCCCAGCGCGAGGTGGCGTCGGAGGCGAAGATCGCAGCGCGGCCCAGGCCGTATTGCCAGCGCTCCAGTAGCGGTTCCTTGCGGTCGATGCGCAGAAGCATTTCCGCCGAGGGCTTGGGAATGAAGCGGACGTAGCCTTTGAGCGGCGGAGCTTTCTCCATTCCGACGCCATCCAGAATCTCGGCCTGCTTCACCACTTCGGGCTGAAGCTGCTTTTCGACGGCGGTTGAGCCGGTGTGCTCCAGCACGTCGTGCAGCAGGATTTGCTCCAGGCCCTGCGGGTCGTTCAGGAAGTAGGATTTGCCCCCGGCGAGCGAGGCGACGCGCTCCAGATAGCTGCGATTGACGTCCTGCCCCAGGCCCACGGTCGATATCGTGATCTTGCGATTCTCGGCGTTGCGCGCCAGATCCAGGCTGTCGCCCTCTTCTGAGATTCCGTCGGTCATCAGCACGATGTGCTTGTAGGTGGCGGGGAGGGGAAGCAGCCGCGTGTAGGCTTCGGTGAGCGCGGGCGCGATCTGCGTGCCGCCGTCGGGGCGGATGCCGGCGATCAGGCGCTTGATCATGACCCGGTCCTCGGCGCGGCGTGGCGTCACGGCCCACTCAAAGCTGTTGTCGAACATCAGCACGCCGACGGTGTCGATGGGGCGCAGATTCTCGACCACGCCGGAGGCGGCCTGGCGCGCCAGCTCGATTTTGCGCCCTTCCATGGAAGAGGATTTGTCGATGATGAGAATGACCGCGGTGCCTTCGGGCGAGCGCGGCGGAGCCAGTTTCGCCGGCAGAGTGCGGTCCAGCGCGTCTTCCTTGGTCTTGCCTTCCTGGTAGATGCTGCGCTCTCCTGCCAGCACCAGCAATCCGCCGCCCTGCTTGACGTAGTTCTCGATGTCGCCCTTGAAATTATCCGCAATCTTTTCCAGGTCCCAATCGTTGATCAGCAGCAGTTGGTAATCGCTCAGCCGCTTGGTGGGGATTTCGGTTATGCGCTCGATGTCGAACTGCGCGGCGGTCAGGGTCTGGGTCAGATGCGCGTCCTTGTCGGCGTCGTCGCCGGAAAGGAAGAGCACCTTGGGGCGGCGCAGCGTCACCACCTGCTCAAAGCGGACTTCACCGGCCGTCTTGGAACGGATGGCGATGGAGAGATCGAGCGAGCCGGGCGTATTGAGGCTCGCATGCATGTGTACCGGAGTAGCGCCGGCTTCGAGGGGAACCTCGGACTTGCCCAGATCGCGGCCTTCGGCGGCTAGTTCGACTTCGGCGGGGCCGGGGTTGGGCGTCGAAACCACCAAGTCGATGGAGAACGGCTCGCCAGTGAAGGCGTTGGAAGGGAGACTGATGGAATCCAGATGCAGAGCCGGTTTCGGCCGGCCCGCCAGCGCGAAGGTATCGATCGGAATGCCCAACTGCTGGGCTTGATACGCCGCGCGGACGATGCTGCCCTTGTTCTCCTTGCCGTCCGAGATCAGCGCCACTCGCGGCACCAGGCCGGCGGGCAGCGCGGCGATGGCCTCGCGCACGGCGGCCTCGATGTCGGTGGCGCGGCCGTCTTCGCCGGAGGTGAGACGAAAGACGGGCGAGGGCGCGTTGGGCTCCGGCGCGCGGGTGGAGCGGGCGAACGGAATCACGGTCAGTGAATGGCGGCCCTGCGCGGCGTGCATCGACTGCACCAGCTTGGAGGCGCGGTCCAGGTCGGTTGGAGAAATGCTGGTGGAAGTGTCGACCAGGGCGGCCACGGCGACTCGAGTTTCATTCACCTTGAGGCGCGGCTGGGCCAGCGCCAATAGGATCGCCAGGAACGTACCGGCCTTCAGGCACAGCGCGAGTCGGCGGCGCGTGCGCGCCCATTCCCAGGCGGCCCAGGCGACCGGCAGCCAGGCGATATAGAGGACCCAGGCGCGATCGAAGGTCATGCGAAACTCCTCACGCCGCTTTCCTCACCACAGATGGCGCGCGCAGGCGATACAGACGGCTGCGGCCGTAGAGCAGCCAGTCGAGCAACAATCCTAAACCGCCGAGCACGGCCAGCCACGGCCAGATCTCCGGCGTCGAAGCCGCCATCTCAGCCGGCTTCGGAATGCCGCGTCGGACGCTTGCGGGCGGATGCCAGACTGCGTCGGCTACATCGGGAAGAACCAGCGAGTAGACCGATTCCCGATCCCCGGCCAGCACGCTGACCGCGCCGGGAGAGCCGGAGAAAAATTGCAAAGTGTCTTTTTCAACCGTGAAAGGGAGCGGGCGCTGGTTCTCGTCCACCACCCGAATCGATGCCGGGTCTGTGCCGCTTGCCACCGGTACGCTCACCAGTCCGACGGTTCCGGCCTGCACCTCCGGGCTGCGGAAGACGTCAGGCGCCATCCAGCGGAGGATGTTCGCAATCAGCAGCGGCGTAGCGAGCTGATACTTCATCGACGGACGGCCTGGATGGAAGCCCAGGACAGCGAGCTTTGTTGCGCCGTTCTCTCTGGCCACCACTAACGGTCCCGCCGCG
>CAWISY010000245.1:0-31997 GCA_963838455.1 Bryobacterales bacterium | reverse complement strand
CTAAAGCCTGACGAGCTACTAGGCGCCGTGGTGGAGCGATTACTTAAGGCCATGCGTGAGCCCGTCCCGGTACCGTGCGCGAATTCTTCGCCCTTGCCAATCAGCACATGCGCTGGGAGCTCAATGACCTGGCCCGACGCCTGGACGAACAGCCTTCCGTGGCCGAGCTGCACGAGAGCGTGGTGCCGGCGCCAGAGAGCAGCGTCTCCGAGCTGAGCTCGGACGGCCGCCGCATCCTGCAGGCCATCGACAACCTGCCGGAAGAGGAGCGGGAAGTCTTCAGTCTGGTCCGAATCCAGGGATTGGCCGCATAACGAAGTCGCCGGAGTCCTGGGCGTTGCGAGCAAGACGGTGCAAAGGCGGTTGAATCGGGCTTTGTTGCTCCTGGCGGAGCAACTCGACGATCTGCGCCCGACGTAAGGACGGATCGACCACGGTGGGCGGGCGTGACGACGTGGGGAGGCAAGCTCGATGGCCGCTGATCCGCGCGTGCGGCAATTTCTCGAGGAGGTCGTCGAATCGGGTGCCCGACGATCAATTGATGGTTTAGTGCGCCGGATCAGGAGATCGATCGCATCCCGCAGTGCGCGGCATTGCTGGCGCTCGGCCGGCGGCAACCGGTCCAGCGCTTCCTGGTCCAGCAGTCCGGCCAGGTCGGGATCGGCCCATAGCTGCGCCAACTTCTGGGCAACCAGGACGCGATCCGCAGGCGGACCGCTTTCCAGCGCCCTGGTCCAGAGGGCGACCTCGGCCTGAAGCCACTCGCGGGCCATCTTGCGGCACCGCGACCGCTCCGCTTCGTTGAGCCCGTCGCTGTCCCCGCCGGCCGCGGCCGGCCTGTGCGGCCGCGCAGGCGGCTCGGTAGCGGTGGTCGGAGCGGACGTCTTGGGCCGGTGGCGGCGATGCGTCGAAGGCCTTGGCATACAGGCTCGCGGCGGAGGCCGGTTGCCCCAGGATACCGCAGAGCTCGGCAAACTCGACCATTTCGGACGCGCCGGCCGGCTTGTCCTTCCCCGTCAGAACCGCGGGCAGACGATGCTCGAGGGCGATCAGTTGCTCGCAGCGCCCGAGCAGGGCGACGACGTTCGATCGCCACTCATGACCGTCATGCATCCGGTTCAGGCAACGACGGGTCACCGCCTCGGCCTCGCGGAATCGCCCCAGGGCCAGGAGCGCCTGGCCGCGTGCGGCGCGCGCGATCAAGATCCATGGGTCGAACCGGATCGCCGTCTCGTAGTGGCCGATCGCCTCGTTCAGCCGGTCCGCGTCGCCAGGGGTCAGGCCGACGTTGTTGCCGCACAGATTGAGGCCGGGGTCAATCCGGAGGGCCCGCCGGTAGTGGCTGATCCCCTGGGCCATGGCGATATCGCGGGTCTTCTTCTGGGCCCGGGCTTTCACGGGATCATCGCGGACAGCCCGGTGATCGCGGTCATGGGCTTCGTCCAGCCAACCCCGGCCGGCCAGGGCGACGCCGAGCATGAACTCGGCCCGGGCGAACTCGGGGTCGATCCGGAGCGCATGCCGGTATTCAGCGATCGCCTCGTCCAGCTCGCCCACAAAGGCACGAATCTCGCCCAGGTGGTAATGGGGCGGAGCCAGCTCCGGACCCAACCGGATGGCCTCCCGGAACTGCTGATCCGCTTCAGGCCACTTGCCCTTGCCTTTCAAGGCCAGGCCGAGGTTGTGGTGGGCCGGGGCGAAGCTGGCGTCGATCTCCAGGGACTTCCGGCAGTTGTCGGCGGCCTCGTCCCACCGGCTCATTGAGCATGCGACGACGCCGAGGTTGTTGTAGACGGTGGCCAAGTTCCGTCGGAGCTCGAGCGCCCGCCGGTACGCGGCGTCCGCCGCGGCGCGGTCGGCGCATTCGGAACGACGCGCGGGCCAGGGTCAAGGCGGCCCAAAAGTCGTCCGGGTGCGCCGATGCACCCGCGCAGAAAGTCCGTCCCGTCGCCGCCCAGGTCATGCAACCGCTCCCCCAATGCGACCAGAAAGGGCGGGACTGCGCCGACACCGGCGCGGTCCGGGCCATCGCGGCGGCGCGGTGCGGTTGGCCCAGGCCGCGGGATCGCGGCGCGGTCGCGCCAGGGCTCCGGGTCGACTCTCCGCGCCACCTCCAGGACCCACGCCCGGCGAATCTCAAGGCCGGCGCAGACCGCCCAATCGCAGAGCGCGACCAGGAGCGGCTGGCGCACGGACGAGGCCGCGACCCGTCGCGCCACATCCGCCGGGTCGTCCCCCATCGCCCCGACGCCTGCTTCGCGGAACGCCGACTCGTACTCTCGATCCGCCCGCGCGTTGTTGCAAGCGCCGGTCGGCCGCCGGATTAAACCGCCCCCCGAGGATGGTCGCGCGAGCCAGACGGATGGCGTCCAACCGGGCGGCCAGCGTTTGATCACGGTGGGCCAGGTCCCGTTCGCGGCGCATGCCCGCCTCGTGCACCGAATTGAGCCAGAGGCCGGCACCGACCAGCGCGACCCCCAGCAGCGCCCGAGCGCGAGGGCCGCCACCTGGACCCTTCGGCGCCCCAGCCACCGGGCCGACCGCTCCAGCAGGCCCGTCGGGCGGGCCGTGATCGGCTCGCCCCGCTCGAAGCGGCGGAGGTCCTCCGCCAGCGCGGCGGCGCTCGGGTAGCGGCGGTGCGGCTCCTTGCGCAGGCACTTGAGGCAGATGACCTCCAGGTCGCGCGGGACCTTCGCGTTCCAGCGCGACGGCGGCGTCGGCTCCTGCTTCGACGACTTGCCGCAGCGTTTCCGCCGTTGTGTCCGCCCGGAATGGAGGTCGTCCCGTCAGCGATCTCATACAGAATTGCACCGAGCGCGTAGACGTCCGCGGCCGGTCCGATCGAGTGCGTCAAGCCCAGGGCCTGCTCCGGGGCCATGTAGTTGGGCGTGCCCAGCGGAACGCCACTGCGGGTCAGCCCCGCCCGCATCATCCAGCCGCCGGGCCAACCCGAAGTCGGCGATCTTGGGGGTGCCGTCGGCGGTCAAGAGGACGTTGCCCGGCTTCAGATCGCGGTGGACGATCCCGCGGTCGTGGGCCGCCTGGACGGCCTCGGCCAGCGTGGCGATGAGCGCCGCGGCCCGGCGGGCGGCAAGGGGAGCGACCGCGAGCCTCTCGGCGAGACTCCCCCCTTCGACGAACTCCATCGTGAAGTACGGCCGGCCCTCGAGGTCGCCGACGTGGTAGACCTGCACGATGTTGGCGTGCCGCAGGCCCGCGGCGGCCTCGGCCTCGCGCCCGAAGCGCTCGCGTTCGTCCGGTCGGGCAAAGTCGCCGGCCAGCAGCATCTTGATGGCGACCGGGCGGTGGAGGCGCTGATCCCACGCCCGGTACACAACACCCATGCCGCCCCGGCCCAGCTCGTCCTGCACTTCGTAGCCGCTGAGATGCGGCGGTTGGGCGGTCCATGGCCTGGGCGCCGCCGTGCCGGCTTCGGGGCGGAGGACGAGGGAAGCAGGACGTCGAGCTTGGCCTCGAGCCGGCGCACGTATTGCAGACGTGCCTGGACCTCGGCCAGCAACTCCGGGTCGCCCTGGCACACCTCCTCAGGGCTCTTACCCGTCTCGAGGATTACCTCGAGCAGGTGTCGCAGGTCGTGTTCGCCGGCCATCGTCGCAGTCTCCGTTTGGGTGTGGCCGCTGGATACCGGGGGCATTATACTCAGCACGCGCAACGCCGACAAACTAAAGCGGTACGCGTGGACATTCGCCCCGGGCATACCATCGCCTTGAGCCGTTCCCGCCCGAAGGTGTCCAGTGGACACGCTCAGATAAAGAGCGGGGAAGAGGGCGATCGACAGGGCCTCCGGGCGTCGGGCCGGTTGAACTGCCGGGCGTGGTCACGACCTCGTTCACTCAACAGAAGGAGGTTTACCGTGGATGGGACGCGAGCGCGGCGGAGGCGCGACAAGGCCCGCCAGGCGTGGTACGCACGCCACAGACAGCGGCGGTTCGCCCGCTTCCTGGGATTCGACGACAAGGCCCGCGCCCCGGCCTCGCCCCGCGGCGCCCGGCTCTCTTTAATCACATGAACAGACTTGCAAAGATTTCGGCGCAAGCGCCACGGGTTCCGTAAGCTGATCAACCTTGATTTCCTCCGCCCGCCGTGGCGCACTCCGGGGCAGTTCTCCGGCGATCGCTCGACCCAAGAATACGCCCGCGACGACTGCGGCGCCGAGCCGTGCTCGGTGGACCGACTTTAACCGCAACCCGGCAAGAAAGGCGAAGTGCTCGATGAACTCTCAAGTCTCGATCGAGGTACGCGCGGAGGGCGCCGCCTCAGCGGATTTCCCGGGCTCTTTTGAGGGGCTAAATCATCCTCGGAAAGGCCCGCAAGCGGAAAGACCGGGGATGCGATTCGCCTTCCTGATCCACCCGCTCTCTCAGCAGACCACGGATCTGATGGCGCTGGACCGTGATGGCCGGTTGCGGCAGGACCTGGGGCCGGGCCGACCTGCTCGAGTTCTGCACCGAAGCCCATGCCGCATTCGGGCCCGTCATCGACCGATCTCGGACGGGCGGTCTTTGGCACCGCGGATCGCCGACACGTTCGACGGGCTCGTCTCGGCGGCCGGGGCCAGGGCCGAAGGGCGGCTCTACGAGATCCCGATGGATGCGCGGTCGATCTTGGACGACCCCGGCCGGGCTCGAGCTCATGGAGCAAGCCGTCGAGGACGCCATCGGCTGGGGTGCCCGCATCGTCGGGCTCGGCTCGATGACCGGCATCATCGGCAACCACGGCGCGTTTCTGGCCGAGCGCCAGCCGATCGCCGTGACGACGGGCAACAGCCTGACAGTGCTATGCGACCGTGCGGAACCTCGAGCATTATTGCGAGTACCTTGGGATCGACCTGGCCGACGAGGAGATCGCGGTCGTGGGGATACCGGGCAGCATCGCAACGGCCGTGGCCACACTGCTGGCCCCGCGGTGCCGTCGCCTGGTCTCTGGCGGCGAGGCGGACTTCACCGCGGGCGACTCCACGTGGCCAACCGGCTAGGCGCGCGGCTGGAGGTGGATCTCCCCAAAGCCTCGCCGACGCCTCACGATCGTGGTGACGGCCACGTCGTCGGGTGATTGCATCGACCCGGGCTGGCTCCGTCCGGGCTGCCTGGTGCTCGACGTCGGTGTACCCAGCGACATCCGCCGGGCCACGCCGGCCCGCGACGACGTGCTGATCCTCTCCGCCGGCTATGCACGCGTGCCCGCGGCGATGCCCCGCGACTCGTTCTTCCTCCGGTTCTATCACGGGATCGTGCCTTCCTGCCTGGGCGAGACGATGGTCCTGGCGCTGGAGAACCGCGCCGTTTCGTTCTCGATCGGGCGGGACCTCAGCCTCGACCGGGTCCGCGAGATCGGCCGGCTTGCCGAGGCGCACGGGTTCGCGCTTCTCGGAGGCGCTGGAGTGCGGCCAGTCGCTGAGTCCAGAGGCCCGATCCCAGTTCCTCAAGGTGCTCTCGAGAACCCGACCCGTGCGGTGCGCCGATCGCGACCACCATGCCGATGCCGGCGAATCAGGCCAGCGTCGATCGGGTCGATGCCGAGGCGATCAACGTCGCCGAGCCTGGCCGAGCACGCGGCCGAGCGGCACGCCAGGCACATCAATCCCGTCCTGATCGGAGTGGGCGGACCGAGCGGGCTGGCCCGCACGTTCGTCCGGGGCGAAGGGGCGGAGCTGTTCGACGAGTCGGGGCGGGCCTATCTCGACTTCGTGGCGGGCTTCGGCTCGCTCAACCTGGGGCACAACCATCCCGAAGTGGCGGCGGCGGTCGCGTCGGCCCTGAGCCAGCAAGCACCCGGATTCTCACCGGGCTCGGTCAATCCGCTGGCCGCCGCGCTGGCCGAGCAACTTGTGGCCATCACCCCGCGCGGCCTGGAGATCGTCTTCTTCACCAACAGCGGGGCCGAGTCGATCGAAGCCGCCCTGAAGCTGGCGCGGGCGGCGACCGGCCGCAGCGGCTTGCTGTCGTGCCTGGGCTCGTTCCACGGCAAGACGTTCGGGGCCCTCTCGGTCACCGGCAACCGGACCTATCAGAGCCCGTTCGGGCCGCATGGTCCCCGACTGCCAGGCGATCCCCTATGGCGACACGAAGGCCCTCGAGCTGGCACTGGCCACGCGCCGGCACGCCGCGTTCGTTGTCGAGCCGATCCAGGGAGAAGGAGGAATGGTCACCCCTCCGCCGGGGTACCTGGCCGAGGCCCACCGGCTCTGCCGCGAGGCTGGCACGCTCTTCATCGCCGACGAGGTGCAGACCGGCCTGGGGCAGGACCGGGCCGCTGTTCGCCGTCGAGCGCGAAGGCGTCGAGCCCGACATCCTGACCCTGGCCAAGTCGCTAGGCGGCGGGCTGATGCCCCTGGGAGCCATGATCGCCCGCCGCGACGTCTGGATGAAGGCGTACGGCTCGTACCAGACGTTCGCACTGCATTCGAGCACCTTCTCGGGCGGCAGCCTGGCCTGCGCCGCGGGCCTGGCGACGCTTCGGGTCCTGCAGAGAGCCCGATGCTGGACCACGCCGCTCGCCGCGGCAGCCAGCTTCGCGAGGGCCTCGAGCAGATCGCCCGATCGCCACCCGATCATCCGCGAGGTCCGGGGCCATGGACTGATGCTGGGTCTGGAATTCCACGAGCTATCCCCGGCGCTGCTCACCAACTTCAAGGGATTCGACCCGTCGGGGGCAAGCTGGTGGTTGGTGCCCGGTCACGAGGACCTCCTGCGCACGATCCCGGCGCTTTACGTCCAATCGAACTTGCTCAACGAGCACGCGATCTACACCCAGGTCGCCCGCTCGAACCCCCGGGTCTTCGAGGTCCAGCCTCCCTTGATCGTGAGCGCAGCACAGGTGGATCGATTCCTCGAGGCGCTCGGGGCGACCTGCGCCGAGTGGGCACTGATCGGCGAGACGCGCCGAGGCGATCCTGAGCAAGTCGGCCGGTGAGATGGGGCCGAGGTAAATCCATCTCCGTTTATTCGTCATCGTCAACTCACACTGAGAAAGGACCAGACCATGCCATCGTCGGACGAGATCTACGCGAAGAGTCACGAAAGTGCTCGTGTACGCCCTGGGGGTGGAGGAAGCCGACATCAAGCCCTCCGCGACGTCTGCAGGGCGACCTGGGTGCAGAGTCCATCGACTTCCTGGACATCATCTTCCGCCTGGAGGTTGAATTCAGGATCAAGATCAACCAGGACGAGCTATTCCCGCAGTCGTTCTTGCTGGACGACTCGGCATTCATCAACGACGGTCGACTGACTGACGAGGGCCTGGCCGCGCTGCATCAGCAGATGCCCTACGCCGACTGGAGGAAATTTGAGCGCGATCGGCACCTCGAGCGGATCGACGACCTGTTCACCGTCGACCTGGTGACCAGCTTCGTCGGGTCGAAGCTGATGGGGAGCGGGGCCGCCGAGGCCGATGCCCACGCGCCGGCTCGCCGCCAGTCAGACGAGACGTTAAGTCCCCTCGCCATTTCGGCTGGCGGCTTGGCGGCCTTTGTCGAGGGCCGGTCATCCGCAATAGCGTGAGCATGGCTCGTACGTAATTTCGGCCACCTGTTCAGGAGGGCATTCATGCCAGCCTTCCCAACCGGTCATCCTTGGACTCGTGCCATGTTTCGGCTCGTATCGAATCTCGTAATCCGCCACCCTCGCGCCGTCCTCCTGGCATGGCTCGGCTTGATCGCCGGCTTGCACTGCCTCGCTCCGCCTTGGAACCGGATCACCAAGGACGATGTTCTCGGGCTCTTCCCGGCGGATTCACCGAGTATGATCGCGCGACAGCTTCTGGAGCGAGGCTTTCCCCAGGATGCCTCGAGCTCCGATCTGGTCATGATTTACCGGCGCGAGGATGGCCGCTTGACTTCCGGCGACTTTCACTTCGTCGAGGCCGAGGCCGCGAGCGTCTCTCGATTCGCCCAGCAGCAGCCGGATCTCGGGGTCAAGAAGATCGACACGTACCGTTCGCCGGTGATCGGTCCGCGGTTGATTGGTTCGCGCGCACCATGGCGCCGACCAGCTCGGTGTTGTCGATCGTCTCGCTCGATAGCGGTTATCTTTCCCGGAAGACGCAACGCGCGGTCGACCGTATCCTGGAGCACGTCAACACAGAAGACGCACGAGCCCCCGCCGGGACTCGTTCGGGCAGTCACGGGCTCGGCGGCCGTGGGACGTGACACCCACGCGGCGACCGACGAGAGCATCAAGGCCACGACGAACGCCACGATCGCCCTCGTGATCCTGATCCTGTTGATCATTTACCGATCGGCGCTACTGGCGATCGTGCCCCTGGTCACGATCGCATTCTCGGTGTTTGCCTCGCTCCGGCTGATCGCGCTCTTGGCGGGACTTCCGGGCCTGGGACTTCGAGGTGATCGACATCACGCAGATCTTCGTCGTCGTCGTGGTGTTCGGCGCCGGGACCGACTACTGTCTCTTCCTGGTGCCCCGGTATCGGGAGGAGCTGGGGCGAGGGAGATCGCCGGCCGAGGCGACTCCGCGAAGCGATCTGCCGAGGTGGGGCCGGCGCTGGTCGCCAGTGCCGCGACGGTGATCGTCGGGCTGGGGATGCTCGGCTTTTCGCGCTTCGCCACGTTCCGGTACACCGGGCCGACGATCGCGCTGAGCCTTGCGGTGGCACTGGTCGCGGCCTTGACGCTGGCTCCCGCGATGCTCGTCTGGCTTGGCGCCGGCGCTCTTCTGGCCGTTCCGCGCCCCCATCACGAGGACGGTGGGGATCGCGAGACCGAGAGTCGAGAGGCGCCCCTCCGACGGGCTTCTGGGCCGGGTCGCGGATCGTTGTGGTCGCCCATCCCCTGATGATCTTCGCGGCCTGCCTGGCGGTCCTGGCTCCGCTGGCCGTCGTCGGAGCCTCGCACCAGGCCGAACTACAGCCAGCTCGTCGACCTCGACCCGGATCGGCCGAGCGTGGTCGGTGCCAGCGCGGTAGCGGCACGATTTCGCCGTCGGCGAGCTGAGTCCCGACCGTGGCCCTGATCGAGCACCCCACTCTGGATTTTCGCTCGCCGCCAGGGAGGGCGGCGATCGAGGAGATCAGCCGCCGGCTGCTGCCCTCGCCGGCGTCGCCGAGGTCCGCTCCGCGACCCGGCCTGTCGGCAAGACGGCGGAATCCGCCCCCGGCGAGAGCTTGTTCGCACGATTGGCCGACCGGGCCCTGCGCATGGCCGCCGAGGCCGCGATACGTCGCCACCACACCGAGGCGATCGGCCGATGTCAAGCATATCACCCGCCTCGAAATCGTCTTCAAGACCGACCCGTTCGCAGATTTGAGCCTTCAGGCACTGGATGACGTCCGCGAGACGCTTCGGGTTGCGACGGCGTCAGGCCAGCCGCTCCAGCGGGCCTCCGCGATCGGGCTTGCGGGTTCCACCTCGGAGTTCAGCGATCTGAAGCGCGTGACCACCGGCGACCAGCGCCGGATGTACGTCCTGGTGACGCTCGGGGTTTACGCAATCCTGGTCGCCCTGCTGCGCCGGCCAGGGATCAGCCTCTATCTCGATCGCCACCGTGGTGCTGGGCTACCTGGCTTCGTTGGGACTGACCGACTTGGTCTTTCACGCCCTGCACCGGGGCCCGGGCCCTGGGAAGGGCTCGACTGGACGGTCGGCTTCTTCCTGTTCGTGATCCTGGTGGCGGTGGGCGAGGATTACAACATCCTGCTCATGGCCCGCGTGATCGAGGAAGAGCGAAAGTACGGCGTCATCGAGGGAACACGCCGGGCCGTCGCCCACACCGGCGGCATCATCAGCTCGTGCGGCCTGATCATGGCCGGGACGTTCGGATCCATGCTGACCGGAACCCTGACGTCCCTCCGCGAGCTGGGATTTGCCCTGGGACTGGGCGTCCTGCTCGACACCTTCCTTGATCCGGCCGATCCTGGTCCCGGCCTTCGTCGTCCTGACCGATCGCCTCCGGCACCCCGCTTCCTCCCGCGCAGCGGCAGGCGAAGCTCTGATCGTGTGCCAACCTCTCAAGCGGGAAGAGACGACGGTCTGTTCCTGAACGGGTAGACCGAGGCTCCTACATCACAAGGTATTGACGGGATTCCGAGCATGATGACACAGGTGACGTGTTTCGCAGGGCGAACGTTTCCAGCCTCTGCCCGCCTTCGGCCAGGAACCGACCGCAGACGGTGAACCAGGTTCCCGAGGAACGCAACGCGATGAACAGACGCTAACTTCTCGGAGTGGCCGGTGCAATCGGCGCGGGTATGACGCACGGGGGCGCGCACGTCTTCGCCGACGGCCACGGCCACGCGGAAAACAAGATGATGGCCCCGTTGGGCAACCACCACCTACACTTCTGCGGCATCCACTGCGCGAAGAAAGACCCACGCATCCAGATCATCACGCAGCACTACTGCGGGATGGTTGGCGAGGGCATGCACCAGTGCCTGCTGTACGACTCGGTCGGCACGAACGCCCGCCTGCTGGGCGTCGAGTACATCATCTTCGAACGGTTGTGTCGATCAATCAGCCGCCAACTAACTCCCACGAGACGATGCGGTTGCGACGCTCGTAGCGATCACTCAGGCGCCCAGATGTAAACACATATCGCCAATCCATTTCCTTCGAAAACCCCACCTCCGGATGGGTCGTGCGGGTTAGACAGGCCGCCCAGTCATAAGTAGATATATATTTTGAAGATGCGCGTAACTGTTAAATTGTGCTGATTATTCAGGCGCCAGCCGTAACCTGAAGACATATCAAATGATACAGCATAATGTGAAGATATACTTACATGCAGGACTACGGCGGGCCCGTGGGGTTCCGGATGGCGCTGGCGCGCCCGGAGCGCGTGGAAGCTCTGATCGTTCAAGACGCGGTGGCGCATAACGAGGGCCTGGGCGCGAATTGGAAGGCTCGGCGGGCCTTCTGGGCCGACCGTTCCTCCAACGAAAGTGTGCTCCGCGTCAATCTCCTATCGCTCAAGACCACGCGGACGCGCCACGTCGGGAACGATCCTGAGGTGGAGCGTTACGACCCTGATCTGTGGACCGATGAGTTCGCATTCCTCAATCAGCCCGGCCAGGCAGACATTCAGAGCGACCTGTTCTACGATTACCGTACCAACGTGGACGCGTACCCGAAGTGGCAAGCGTGGATGCGCGAGAAACAGCCGCGCCTGCTGGTGATCTGGGGAAAGTATGATCTGTCGTTCGAGCTCTCAGAACCCGAGGCCTATCGCCGGGACGTGCCGAACGCCCAAGTGCACGTTCTCAATGCCGGGCATTTTGCGCTGGACACGGCCGCCGATGAGATCGCCGCACTGGTCCGGGAGTTCGCGAGTTGTTCCGGCGCGCCTACGCCCCCCACAAGTAATGCCGCCGGTCAAAAGGGCGGCCGATGAAGATCGACGAAGCGATCGACGCGGCATTCCACGCTGCTCTCATCCTCACCGGCAGCAGAACGGCGGCGGAGCGTGCGGTAATCGCGGCAGTCGACTCCGCGGATCCGAACTTCACAGAGGAAGCGCTTCTGATAGAGACGGCGCGGTCAGCAATTCAGCAGCGGCGGAAGTCCCTGGACCGGGCGGAACTAGCGTCGACGCTGCCGGTCGAACTAAAGGCGCTCGCTTTGCTTTCTCCGCTCAGCCGCGATTGCTTCGTCTTGCGGGTTCTCATCGGCCTTGGATCTGAGGTTTGTTCTGAGATTCTGAATTTATCCAGGTATGGGTTTGAAGCGGCGCTGCGTGAGTCATTCCTTGGCCTTCCCGGCGCCATTCGCGTGACGGAACAAATGCAGCCCGTCATTCAGTGATGATTCCGGATCAGGGCAGGTGGGCGTAGAGAACGACCACGGAGCGCGGGCCGGCGCGATAGACGCTGCCAGCAACCGCTGGGGCGTGACCCCACTCGCTCACGTCGTCCGGCGAATCGAGACTGGTGTCGATCCATCGATGCCATTCATTTTGGTCTCGGGTTTGGTAGCTTTCCGGCGGAAGGTCAAAATCGAGGGATTCCCAGTAAGCGTTCAAAATCAGGTAGAGGCGCACGCGCTCATCCAGGCACTCCACCTGCATCGCGAGGCTGTGAGAAGCCGCGCTCCAATCGGGTTCGCCTAGCTTTACGCCGTGCCAGTTTCGATTCTCCACCCGCAAGAGCTGGCTCAAGCTGAGGCTCTGGGAGGCCGATTCGAAAGCCAGCCGGTGTGCGTTGAGCAGTTTTACAAAGCGATGCAGATCGGTGTGCTTTTGGAGCAGCCCCCAATCAAACCAACTGGTCTCATTGTCCTGACAGTAGCCGTTGTTGTTGCCGCCTTGAGAACGGCGGACTTCGTCTCCCATCTGCAACATGGGCAGACCGAGGGAAAACATAGTCACTGTGAGCAGGTTCTTCACCTGCCGGTTGCGCAACGACTCGACAGCGGGATCCTCGCTGGGACCCTCGACACCCCAATTGTGGCTTCGATTGTCGTCAGCGCCGTCGCGGTTATTTTCGCCGTTCGCCTCATTGTGCTTGCAGGCGTAGGAGACCAGGTCGTTAAGCGTGAAGCCGTCGTGGCAAGAGACGAAATTCACGCTGGCCTCCGCCTCGCGTTGCTTGTGGCCGTAAATCTGCGGACTGCCGAGGAGCCGGTCGGCCAGCGGCGCGACGAACCCTTCGTCGCCGCGAATAAAGCTCCGCACGTCATCCCGAAACCGGCCGTTCCACTCTCTCCAACTGTCCCCGATGAAGTTGCCCACTTGGTACAAGCCGGCTGCGTCCCACGCCTCGGCGATCAGTTTGGTGGACGCCAGCGTCGGTTCTGAATCGATGTCCCACAGTGCGGGAGGGCTCGGAAGCAAATTGCCCGACTCGTCCCGATCCAGGATCGACGCCAGGTCGAAGCGAAAGCCGTCGACGTGCATCTCTTCCACCCAATACCGCAGACTATCGAGAATCATGCGGCGCACCACCGGATTATTTCCGCTGAGCGTGTTGCCGGTGCCGCTGTAGTTGGCGTAATAGGAACGGTCCCGCTCCAGGATGTAATAGGCGCTGTTTTCCAAACCCCGGAAGCTGAGCGTGGGCCCGTCATGGTTGCCTTCGGCGGTGTGATTGAACACGACATCGAGGATCACCTCGATGCCCGCGCGATGCAGAGCTTTCACCATGTCGCGAAATTCGTTTACCGGCCCCAGTGGATCCTGGCGGGAGCTGTAGCCATGGTGAGGCGCGAAGAACGAGACCGGCGCATAACCCCAGTAATTCACTTGATCGAGCGGAGCATCCTGCGCGTCGAACTGAAAAACCGGAAGGAGTTCGACGGCCGTGATGCCGAGCTCCCGAAGGTAGGGGATCTTTCCGATCAAGCCGGCATAGGTTCCGCGCGCCTGCTCCGCAACACCCGAGCTGGGATGCTGGGTGAAGCCTCGCACGTGCATCTCGTAAATGATGGTTTGGGCGGCCGGCCGGCGAAGCGGCGTGTCGCCTTCCCAATCGTAAGCCTCCGGATCGACGACCACGCTCTTCATCGCGGTCGCAGCGTTGTCACCTTTGCGGCGCGCGGATTCGCGGGTGTAATTCCGGGGAACGGCGACGCTGCGGCCGTAAGGATCCAGGAGGATTTTGGAGGGATCAAAGCGCATGCCGCTGGCGGGATCGTAAGGCCCCTGGACGCGGTAGCCATAAAGTTGTCCCGCCTTAACGCCGGGTACGAATGTGTGCCAGTAGTGGTAAGTTCGGTTGGACGCCGGATCAATCGGGATCACGCGCGAAGGCTGGGCGTCATCTTCGCGATCGAAAAACACCAAATCCACGCCGGAAGCGCTGCGGGAATAAACGCTGAAATTGACGCCCGCCGGAACAACTGTGGGGCCCAGCGGCGCGCTTCGGCCGGAACGCCCAAAAGCCTTCACGACTTTCCCACCAGCTCCTTCGCAGCCGCGGCTCCATTGGCACCCGCGGCTCCATTGCCACCCTGCTCCGCTCGCCGGGTTCCGGGGGAACTGCGGAAATCCTCCTGTTCCGTCGCGCTGGGATTATGCCAGCCTTCGGGAGGCGAAACCGCCTGAGCGACCTCACTGGGGCCCCAAGCGCCTTTCTCGTACTCATGGATGGGAGTGCTGTTCTTCAAGATGGGATCGACAATTCTCCATGCCTCTTCCACATAATCCTCGCGAGCAAACAAAGTAGCGTCCCCCATCATGGCATCTCCCAGAACGCGCTCGTACGCGTCCATTTCATCCGCCCGCGGGTGACGGCTGGCGACGATCTCGACCGCTTCGGTCCCGGCCGGCTCGCCTGAGCCCATGACAGCCGCACCCACCGCGATCGTCATTTCAGGACTGATGCGGAAGCGCATGTGGTTTTGGGAAGCGGTTCCGTCCCGGAAGACCGTGGGAGGGTTGCGCAGCCGGGCAAACACTTCCGTGCAGGTCACGGGCAGGTTCTTCCCGGCGCGGATGTAAAAGGGGACGCCTTTCCATCGCCAGGAATCGACTTCCAGGCGAAGGGCGGCGAAGGTCTCCATCTTTGAATCGGCCGCGACTCCTTTTTCCTGACGATAGCCACGGAATTGCCCGCGGACCAGGTTGTTTACGTCGATGGGCGGAATCGCCTTGAGCACCTTGACCTTTTCGTCGCGAATCGATTCGCTGTCGGTGCGAACCGCAGGTTCCATCGCCAGATTACACAGGATTTGAAAGAGATGGTTTTGGACAACGTCACGGATTGTCCCGGTTTGATCGTAGAAAGAGCCACGGCTCTCGACGCCGAAGTTCTCCGCCATGGTGATCTCAACGCTCTCAACGTAATTTCGATTCCAGAAGGGTTCCATGAATGCGTTCGCAAACCGGAAGACTACCACGTTGTTCACCGGCTTCTTGCCAAGGTAGTGATCAATCCGAAAAATCGCCGGCTCCGGAAAGACACTTTGCAGAGTACGGTTGAGCTTTCGAGCCGAAGCCAGATCATTCCCGAACGGCTTCTCCACAATCACGCGCGCGTTCTCGGCGGAGCCGGAATTCGCCAACTGTTCCACGACCTCGCCGAACAGCAGCGGCGGAATCGCGAGATAATACGCCGGCCGCTTCGACCCATCCAGCGCTTTGCGGAGCGCCTGAAAGGTGGAGGCATCTGAGTAATCGCCGCCCACATAACGCAACAGCCCGCTCAGCTTCTCGAACGCCGCCGGGTCGACGGGCCCGTGTTGCGCGAGGCTATCGTGCGCCCGCGCACGAAGCTGGTCGAGGCTCCAATTCTCTTTGGCAACGGCGATGACCGGGACGTTGAGGTGACCCCGCTTCAGCATGGATTGCAGGGCCGGGAAGATTTTCTTATATGCCAGATCTCCGGTGGCGCCAAAAAACACCAGGGCATCGGAAAGATTGCCGTTCATGCTGTCTTCTCCGTTCATGCTGCCTTCTCCAAGTGACCGCCAAATCCGTAGCGCATGGCGGATAACAAACGGTCCTGAAATTCGGCTTCCCCGCGCGAGGCGAAGCGCTGGTACAGCGCGGCCGAGAGAACCGGCGCCGGCACCGACTCATCGATGGCGGCCTTGATGGTCCAGCGGCCCTCGCCCGAATCCGAGACGCGGCCGGCGAATTTCGAAAGGGCGGGATCTTCCACCATGCTGGCCGCCGTCAGATCCAGCAGCCAGGAGGCGATCACGCTGCCGCGCCGCCACACTTCGGAGATATCGCGCAGATTGAGCTCGTATTGGTAATGCTCGGGATCGCGCAGGGGTGTTGTCTCTGCGTCGATGACTCCCTGTGTCTTCCCGGCGTTCGCGCTGTGCAAAATGCTGAGGCCTTCGGCAAAGGCAGCCATCATTCCGTACTCGATACCGTTGTGGACCATCTTCACGAAGTGGCCGGCGCCGCTGGGCCCGCAGTGCAGGTACCCTTGTTCGGCGGTGCCGTCAAGCTTTTCGCGGCCGGGAGTGCGTGGGATGCTGCCCACGCCGGGCGCCAGGGTTTTGAAAATCGGATCGAGACGCTGGACCGCACTCGCTTCGCCGCCGATCATCATGCAGTAACCTCGCTCCAGGCCCCACACGCCGCCGCTGGTTCCCACATCCAGGTAATGGATTCCCTTGGCCGCCAGATCCTTTGCGCGCCGGATATCATCCACGTAATAAGAGTTGCCGCCGTCGATCAGGATGTCTCCCGACTTGAGGTGAGGCAGAAGCGTGGCAATGGTCCCGTCGACAACCGCGGCCGGAACCATCAGCCAGATCGCTCGCGGCTCTTCAAGAGTCCGGACCAGCTCCGCCAGCGAGGCCGCTCCTGTCGCCTTTTCCTGAACCAGCTCATTCACGGCTCTGGGCGACATGTCGAAAACCACGCAATTGTGGCCATGGCGCAGCAGCCTGCGCACCATGTTCGCGCCCATCCGTCCAAGTCCAACCATGCCTATTTGCATTTCCGTCTCCTTCTTTCTATGCGGCCAAGGCTTGCTCCCGCGACTCGAAGATATCCACGCACTCCCGATAGCGGCGGGCGATCTCCAAAAACGTAGAGAGGTTTGTCAAAGCCGATGTAATTCATGCAGTCTCCTGGAGAGCTCCAACCACCACCGCACGGCGAGAGGATTCGGTTAAGCCGCGAACTCGCTCGAAAGCCGCGCGGGACAACATTTGTTCCGTGCAACGCCAGCGCCAATTCCCGTCCGGCCGGCCGGGAACATTCATGCGCGCCTCATTGCCGAGATTCAACAGGTCCTGCAGCGGAGCCATCGCGAGCGCGGCGGAAGAGGACCAAACCGTGTCTATCAGCGCCCACGCTATGTCATCACTGCTGGTCTCCGGACGCTTTAAGAGTTTCCACACGTTCCGGCGCTGGTCCTCCGGCAGATCCTCATACCAGCCGCGAGTGGTCGGATTGTCGTGTGTTCCGGTGTACACCACCGAATTGGCGACATAATTTTCGGGCAGGTGAGGATTGTCGGCTCGGCCGTCGAAAGCGAACTGGAGCACGCGCATTCCAGGCAAATGGAACTGGTCGCGCAGCGCATACACGTCCGGTGTGACCCGTCCCAAATCCTCGGCGATAAACGGCAGCGTGCCAAGCTCTTTCTGAACGGCGCTGAAAAATGTGGCGGCTGGACCTGGCCGCCAACTTCCAGACTCCGCGGTCTGTGCGCCGGCCGGCACATGCCAAGCCGCTGCGAATCCACGAAAATGATCCAGGCGAACCACATCGACGTGGCTCAAAAGCGCGCGTAAACGGTCAATCCACCAGCGGTAGCCGGCCTCTTCGAGGGCCTCCCAGTTGTAAACCGGATTGCCCCAAAGCTGTCCGGTCGCGCTGAAATAATCCGGCGGCACTCCCGCTACGAACCGCGGCCGGCGTTGCTCATCGAGAAGGAACAGCTCCGGATTCGCCCACACGTCGCACGAGTCGGGGGATACGAAAAAGGGCAAGTCGCCGATCAACTTCACGCCCCGGCTTTGTGCATAGGCTCTCATGCGCTCGGTTTGGCGGCTCCAGAGGAATTGCACGAAGCGGGCCAAATCGACTTGATCCGCAAGTTCCCTTCGGACCCGGTCGAGCGCTGCAGGTTCCCGGTCGAGTAACTCTCTCGGCCATTCGAGGTAATCCGCGCCGCGGAACTTTGCCTTTAGCGATCGAAACAGCGCGTAGTCATTCAGCCAATGCGCCTGATCCGTGCAGAACTGCTGGTAAGCCGCACCCAGATCTTTGCGGGCGCCCGAGCTGAAGCGCGTCCAGGCGGTCTGAAGAAGTTGATGCTTCAACGGGATGACGCGGTCGTAGTCGACTTCGCTTTGTGGAAACGCCGCGCGGGCGCAGTCGCCCGCTTGGAGCAGTCCATCTTCGATCAGCCAGTCCGGGCTGATCGCCAGCTCGTTACCGGCGAAAGAACACAGAGATTGATACGGCGAATTGCCGTATCCGGTGGGTCCCAGCGGCAGCGTCTGCCACCAGCTTTGTCCGGCTTCACGGAGGCGATCGATCCAGGCGAGCGCAGCGGGTCCAATGTCTCCAATTCCGTAGGGCGAGGGAAGAGAGGTAACGTGCAGCAGCACACCCGACGCCCGGTACGACGGAGCAAACGGCGGGAGACCGATATGGAGCGGCGCGTCCGCTCCAGGGTGACTAATGTTGCTGTCGATCACGCTTGTCTCTTACTGAGCGCTTGATTCACGATTTCCTCGGCCTCGGCCAGGATCGCGCTTAGATGAGACTGGCCTTTGAAGCTTTCGGCATAGATTTTGTAGATGCTCTCCGTGCCGGAGGGCCGGGCTGCAAACCAGCCGCTGGCCGCCACCACCTTTACGCCGCCGACCGGAGCGTTATCGCCGGGGGCGCGCGTAAGCTTACTAAGGATCGGTTCGCCGGCCAGGGTCGAGGCAGTGACCGACTCGGGAGTCAACATCCGCAGTCTGGCTTTCTGTTCGGGCGTGGCTGGTGCGTCGACGCGCGTGTAGAACGGCGTGCCGAACTGCCCTGTCAACTCGCGGTAATGCACGCCGGGATCTTTCCCGGTGCGAGCCGTAATCTCTGCCGCCAGCAGGACCATGATCAGGCCGTCCTTGTCCGTGGTCCATACGCTGCCGTCGTGCCGCACGAAACTTGCCCCGGCGCTTTCTTCGCCGCCGAAGCAGCAGGAGCCGTCGAAGAGGCCCGGGACGAACCACTTGAATCCGACGGGGACCTCATTCAGACGGCGGCCCAAACTCTCCACCACGCGGTCGATCATGCTGCTGCTCACCAGCGTCTTGCCGACCGCGGCGCGCTCCGGCCACAGAGGCCGATGCATGAGCAGATAGCGAATCGCCACGGCGAGGTACTGGTTGGGATTCATCAGTCCCGCGGAAGGCGTAACGATTCCATGCCGGTCTGCGTCCGGATCGTTCCCGAAGGCGAGATCGTAATTATCCTTGAGCCCCACCAGCCGCACCATCGCGTAAGGGCTGGAGCAGTCCATGCGGATGACGCCATCGTGATCGACCGTCATGAACGAGAAAGTCGGGTCGATCCTCTCGTTCACGACAGCCACGTCCAGTTGATATTCCTGGTTGATCGAAGCCCAATACGATAAAGAAGCGCCCCCCAGCGGATCCACGGCCAGCTTAAGTCCGGCGGCGCGAATCGCGTCCATGTCGATGACATTCCGCAAGTCCCGGACATACGGCCCGACGAAGTCTTCCTGGTGCGTCGTGGGGGCGTTGATGGCAGAAGTGAATGGCACGCGCTTGACGCCGGCGTTCTTGCCTCGGAGCAGTTCGTTGGCGCGATCCTGCACCCATGGCGTGACGTCGGTTTCCGCTGGACCGCCGTTCGGCGGATTGTATTTAAATCCGCCGTCCCGCGGGGGATTGTGCGATGGCGTGATCGCGATTCCATCGGCGAGGTGCGCCTTGCGCTCGCGGTTATACGCGAGAATGGCTCGCGAGATCACGGGTGTCGGCGTCACGCCATTGCTATTTTGGGTGGTGTCCTGCTGAATGACGGTATCCACGCCGTTCGCCGCCAAGACCTCCAGCGCGGTGCGCTGCGCAGGATCGGAGACAGCATGCGTGTCTTTGCCTAAATAGAGGGGGCCATCCGGACCGTTGGCGCGGCGGTAATCGCAGATCGCCTGTGTGATCGCCAGAATGTGCGCTTCGGTGAACGTGCCATCGAGCGCGGAGCCGCGATGGCCGCTGGTGCCGAAACTGACCAACTGAGTCGGATCGCCGACATCGGGCCGACGTTCGAAGTGAGCACGCTCGAGCGCGGCCACATCAATCAGCAGCTCCTTTGGCGCCGGTTTGCCGGCTAACGGTGAGATCTTCGGAACGGATGGTGAAGTTACAGAAGTAGACATGGTTTTTAAAGGTGGACCAAACGAAGGAAACCGCCCGCCAAGGCCTTCTTGCCGAGCGGCAGGACCGCTCCCACCACTGCATCCAGCATTTGAGCGACCAGAAAACGCAAAAACTTGGAGAACTCACCCGATGAAATGGCCACGCCCAGAGCAAACGCCGGACTGAGATGAGCATGCGCGCTGCCACGCTCACCCGCGCTGCCGTGGGCGCTGAATCTCAGCGGCAACAGCAAGCCGTGCCGTAAGTTCCGGTCAGCGAGCAGCTAGCGAGCTCGGCTTCCGAATACTCTTTCGCCAAGGGCCGTTCCGTGACGGTCAACTCCGCGCGTCCTACCAAGCGGGTGTCGACCACGACGTGGGTGACGCGGGTATAAGGGACTCCGTCGCGCAGGCTGGTATCGCGGGTGAACTCGATTTGCCGGATAAATACAGAGGGCCGCTTGACAAGCCGGCCTGTCTGGCGGACGGCTACCCCGGTCGCGAAATCGATCCAGATCTGGCCCTGAAGCAGGCCAGCGCGCTTCTTCTTGGGCGAGATCTGAAAGATATAAACCGTAGTCTGGTTGGTCTTGACCGAGCCCGCGTAACCGAATCTATAGTTCGCGGGCGTAATTGCGACGGAAGAATACGGCAGCTTCGCAGCTTGCTCTTCGGCTTCAAGGTACCGGGCAATCACCTGCTGCTTTACGGTCGAGTTGCCGACGAGTTTGACGACCCTGTATTGATTGCCTTCCGGAGCGCCGGTCTGCCGTACCGCTTCCATGCTGCCGCTCTCCGCCAGTTTGGGGAGCGAGGCCTCGACTTCCACGCCGATAAGACCTGAATCGGTGAACGGATCGCGCTGCTGAATGGAGGCCAGGTATCTGCCAAAAGCCTGGGCCGGTTCGTCGACAGTAATTTGGGTCGAGCTGAGCTGTGCACCCGGCTTTATCAGCCAAGACTGCTGCCCATAATCAGCCCTCGCGAACAGAACCGCGAGCAGCCCGACCAGGTGCGAATTGAGTTTGGTTCCTGGCATGCGCCGATTTTAATGCTGCGGCAGTTCCAGGAATCCCGACGCCAACTGTGGGATTGCCAAGGGCCGTTGCACCTTTACCTGACTCGAGAAACTGACCGCATCCACCGTTTGCCGGAGAGATGTGACGAGGGCCCCTTTCGAGACGCGTCGCACGATAGGATCCACCATCCAGCGTACGGACGAGGGAACGTCACGGCTCAACGCCATCGCCTCGATCTCAATGTAGACGCCACCGTCACTCTCTTCGTATCGAGTGATGGTATGTAATCTCCAGATATAGCCGCTGCCTTCGCCCGACGGCAGTTTGCGCTGGCTGGGCTGGCCGTAATCTTCAATTTCCTGAAGGCGGACGGCAGTCACGAAACTGTACCACCTGCCGGCCCCGGCCTGAACGTACGAGGATTCGCTTTCATTCTCGATCGCAAACTTAAGGAGTAGAGACTTGTTCATGAGCAGCACGGAAAACCGGTCTACGTCCGGGGTCTTCCGGATGCTGCGGGATTCGATCACGATGGGGTTGTAGTAGTCCTTGTAATGCGAATAATTACGGACTACGCCGAACACGTCGCCGATGTTTGCATTGGGAAAGAACGCGGCGCCAATCCAGTGATGTATCAGTCCGGAAGGAACCTGCTTCGGACCCTGTGCCCCAACACTCGACACCAGAATTTCTCCGGCGCGAAGCTTGCCGCGCCGGCCCGGCGCTTCATCGATCCACAGAAACGGTTTGCCCGGCTGAAGCCGAGCCTGCATCGCCGCATCCGACAATTTTATGTACTGGTCCCACGCGGCGAGAGTCTCCGGCTTCAAATCCGCCGCAAGCCCAGCCGTCACAAATGTTAAACCGAAAACCCAGAATCGGAGCCTCATCGCTGCCCCTCTACAGTGGAGTGCATCATAGCCTTCGAGTGCGCAACTGGGTGGCCAATGCCGGAACTCTCAAAGTGTCTGAGCAGACTCGGAATCGAAACGCTAGCGGTGGCAGCGTCAACTTTCGACTGCCCAGACAACCTGTCAATTGCCCGTCCTTCGACCCTTTCAGTTCCAACCGCCGCCGACTTGCGGGAACTGTTGGAACGGGTTATGCCCAGATTGGCTCGGCCGCTTGAATCTGGGCTTTCCGGGCTCGTGCATTCAAGCGGACAATTTACGCAGCCCGGACAAACGCGTGTGCGAACGCTGAGTGTGACCCCTGTGGCCGCTGGGTTGCATAGACCTTGATGGATGCGCGGTGAACCCATGGACCTCGAAATTCAGGAGCGGGAAAAGGAAGGGATTCGGATTCTCGATCTACGAGGACCTCTGAGGATAGGCGATTCCGAGGCGGTCTTGCGTGCCGCGATCAGCGAATTAACGGAAAGCGGGCCTGTGAACATCGTTCTCAACCTGGAGCATGTGGCGGCGATTGACGATGACGGCCTGGGTGCGCTGGTGTTCGGCTACGCGCGGATTGCGCGGCGTGGAGGGTCGCTAAAGCTGCTGAATCTTCCGCGTCATCTGAGCCTGTTGGTGCTGACCAAGGTGGACACGGTATTCCAGGTGTTTTCGGACGAGCAGGATGCGATTAACAGCTTTTTCCCAAACCGGCGTGCGTCTATCCGCTACGACATCCTGGACTGGGTTCAGGAACAGGCGGAGCTTCCGCCGGCCGGGCTCTCGGAATAAGTGCCGACCCGCTGACGCAGGCGCCTTTGACGTTATGGCCACATTTGACGGCATTTCGACGATGCGGCTGAACCAGACCCGTTAAAAGTGTGTGCCCCCCTATTTCGGGTCGAATGGAATGCCGCGTGCCTTCAAATGACCCGAATGTTGGTTTTACCCAAACATTTAGATCAATTCAGGAGTACACAAGACTAATGCGACAAACACAGTGCGTTCTCTTCTTGACGGTCGCTGCGGCGATCACTGCGGCAGCAGCGGACGACACGGCAACGCGGCTCGGAAAAGCGGCTGCGGTCTTCAATGCGATGACGGAACCCGGTCATGGCATTAAGTCGGAGAAAATCGCTAACGCCGACTGCATCGCGGTCATTCCCGGATTCAAAAAAGGGGCCGCGGTGGTTGGCGTAGGGTACGGGCGGGGATTCATTTCCTGCCGGAATGGCAGCGGCTGGTCGGCGCCGGGCGCGGTCACGCTGGAGAGCGGCAGCGTCGGCGTTCAGATCGGCGGCGAAGAAATCGACATCGTGGTTCTTTCGCTCGACCCGGCGCGGCGCACGAAGCTGGTTTCCGACCGGTTCACGATTGGGTCGGACGCTTCGGCTGCCTGGGGAAACGGCAAGTCCGCCCACGAGGATCCCAACGCGAAGCTTCTCTTTTACGGCCATGCCAAGGGAGCCTTCGCGGGCTTCGATCTCGATGGCGCGACTCTGAAGCCCGATGACGCCAGCATCAAAGCGCTGTATGGGAAGGCAATGAGTAATCACGAGGTTGTCGAGGGCAGAGCGGCGGCGCCGGCCGCTGCAGAGCCGTTTGTCGCGAAGCTTGCTCAAGCCTCCGGCCGATAAAGGCGGAGCGAAAGCGTGTGCATTGTCCCAACCATCCGGGCGGGCTGCGTGCTATTTGGCTACAGATGAACACGGATCAACACAGATAAGACAAAGAACTTAAGAAATATGTTGATCTGTGTTCGTCTGTGGCAGGCGCTCTGGCCCGGCTGGCTGTCTCACCGGTCCCGTGCGTTCCTGCGGAAGACGCGCCGCGTGACGTCAGGCAGGAATTCGCGGATGATGTTCACGCCGGCATTGGTTGCCATCGCAATTCCGAAACTTACAGCGCCATCGCCGGCGGAGTTGTTCGTGCGCGGTTGCCAAAGCCGGGAAAGGAACGCCGTCGCGGCCGTGCCGCCAAGCTGCGAAATCGAAAAGTGCTGCGTGCCATCGTTGCCGCGGGCCAGAATGCTGCTCTCGACGGCGTACTTCATCCGTTTCCAAATGCCATGTTCGCCGGAGCCGTAATAGAAATTGTCTTCGTGCAGGAGGTCTTCGCCTCCCATTTGAAGCATGTCGCTCACCGTGGCGATGGCGTAATAGTTCGCAAACCGTTTGCCGAATCCCTCCGCGTCTTGCCCCCACGCTGGAGGGGTATTCTGCGCCTGGGTGATTCCAGCCGCGGCGCCGGCTAAAAATAAATGGAATGGGCTGAAAAGATTTTCGGAATAGATTTTTAACCGTTCTTTGGCGGTGAAAGGCTTGAACTGGTCCTGTGTCTCTCCGGACATGAACAGCGACACAAAAATGGAGGACTCCACCTTGCCGGGAGGGGCCTCGGTGGACGCGTCTGAAATCGTGGCCGCAGCGGGGGCCGCGCTCGAATCAGACACGTCCGAAACGCCGCCGGATATCCCGTCCGATGCGCCCCCGGATGCGCTTGGCGCCAAGTCCGGAGGTTCTCCTTGGGCACGCGCAAGGTTCCCCGTCGCAACCAGCGCCAGTAGAACTCCAGTCAACGTGCCTCCTACTACAGAGCCGAAGGGTTTTTCCATATCATTTTCTTTCCTCGACTCGTAAAAGAGATCTGCTCACCGAGTCTCGACGTCGAGGTGCACGTTCCCGGCCAACGGCGCGCAGCCAGGCGCATGCACTGCTGCGCCGGTCACGGCAATACCCGGAGGGCTTCACCGCCTGAGGATGGGATCGCTGCTTTCGCGGAGAGCCTGCCGATCGCCGCCGAAGCGCGGAAAATGGCTCCCGCCGATAACAGTCCCGCCACTTTATGCCCGGCGATCGCAGCCAATCCCATCGAGGCCATGCAACCGCACGAGGAACAGTCCGGATTGCCGCCGAACTGGCAGGGACCAATTCTGGTTTTCAGATCCGCCGATATGGTCTCGGTGGTTTGGGCGAAGATGCAATCGCCCGGATTTTTCGGGGGACTGGCGAACTTCGCAATCAGGGCCTCACTCATGTCCAGCTTTGCAAAATCCTTCCGCAAGGACCTCAGATCCGCGATGGCCCGCCGGCGTTCCTCCGGGCTCAGGATTTCCGGAGCCTGGTCGCCGGTCTGAGGCGTGAACATGCTGAACCACACCTTGCGGATATCTCTACGCGGAGTCCAGAACTCCAGGAACTCCCTCAGGTAGCCCGGCCGCTTCATCATCTGACCGGTGATGGTGCAATGGATGATGACGTTTTGGCCCGCAATGTTCCTGAGGATCCGGTCATAGGTCGCCGGAGCGCGGCGGATGTCGTGTTCGGCTTGCAGTCCATCGATCGACACTGCGACGGTGAGACGCGACAGCTCCGCCCAACCGGCAGGAATCGGCCGAAAGGCGCTGGTGACGATCTGAACGTGAATTCCGCGGTCCAACACTTGCGGAACCATCGTCTCCAGTTCGCGATACCGGACCAGCGGGTCGCCTCCCACGATGGAGAGGTGCAAAGGGCGCAGGCGATCGACCAGGTCCAGCACACCGTCGATCAGTTCCTGGCCCTTTCGATCGCTCAAGCTGCGCAGGCTTGCGCCGCCGCCTAAATGCCCGTCACTGTAGGCGTAACATCCCGGACATCGCAGCGGACACTCCCGCGTAATTTCGATCGATAAGGAAGGCCGCTCGCCTTTGAGAATTCTCCCCCAGGCGCGAATCACGTCGGCGGTTTTCATTTATTCTCCCGTAGTTGCCCCGCCTGCTCAAAGCACGCGGGATTCCACACCTGATCAATGGCGTCATGAATGCGGAGGCCGGTGTTCCTCGACGGCGGCACCTCGATTGCAAAAAGCCCCGTCGTGACGCGAATCTTTTATGCCGCGAGGTCTTTTTCCTTAATTTCTCTGATTATGCTGACCAGCGGAGCGATTCGCGCTGCGGAGCCCATCGAAGCGGCCGCGGTTGCGCCAAAGCCTTCGCTGCGCACCGGGTCTGTGCCAATGGAACAGGCTACCCCGCTTGAACAGGTGCTGCCGCTTGCATCCGGCGCAAAATTGATTACTTTTTTCGAACCACTTCCGGATAATTCTGCATCGTCGACTGGCCGCCGGGATCTGCCGCTACTGGCGATCCTCAAGGACACCCTCGACGATTCCGACCCGGGTAACGACCGGATTCGGCAAGTCTGGGTCTTTACCTATTCCCAGCCATCCGTCTGGCAGCGGATCGCCGGCGGGATTCCGTTTCTGTATCATCGCGCCGGACTCGACCGCGGCCCCGGAACAAAGCCCCCGCGCGCGGTTGTCGACCTCGGCGATCCCTCGCGTGGCGTGTGGACGGGCCTGGCCCTGGCCGCTGTGCAGAGCGAGGTCGTGAATCCCGTTGGCGCTTTGGCTCGGCTGACGACTCACTCTTTCTTCGATAACTACGGAGAATACCGCAAGACACATCTATGGGAAGCCAGCGACGCTCTGGCTGCTTTGCCGCCGGCCAAACTCAATGACGTTACTGCGGATGAAATGCACGCGGTCGAAGAACGGCTCGAATTGGCTGGACATCCTCTTGGCGGCCTCGTCGCCGACGAATCT
The DNA here is from genome assembly GCA_963838455.1 of Bryobacterales bacterium. Classification (GTDB taxonomy): domain Bacteria; phylum Acidobacteriota; class Terriglobia; order Bryobacterales; family Bryobacteraceae; genus Palsa-187. The sequence continues at coordinate 5,755 of CAWISY010000245.1, read as the reverse complement.
CTTCCGCACGATCAGGAAAAGCAGCGGACGAAACAAACCGAAACGCGCGGTCACAACTGGGAGTTGCTGCGCCAGCGCGCGGAAGACACCGGCCTGTATCTGGAGCCGCTCGCGCCGGCTGGGCCGCCCGCTTCCTTCGCGATGCTGTGGGTGGCCCAGCCAGACCTGGAGAAAGCTCCTACGCGGAGTTTCGATCCTCAGTTCCTGAACATTTCCAACCCGTTTTGTGATGACCGCTTACGTCACTGGGGCGGTTATTCGGAAGTGTGGGATCTGGATCCCGATGGCGTTCCGGCTTCACCGGACTCCGCGGACGCGCGGCCCGTCCGGATGATTCCCCTGGCGCTGTACGCGCTGGATCATCCGCACACGCCGCTATTGCTGGTGGATTTCCGCGGCTCCGGCCAGCCGCGGCGGCGCGAGCTGGCTCTCAAATTAGCTGAGGACCTGACATCCGGCGTCTTGAACCTGACCGGCTTCGGCCATGTGGGCTATGTCGCGCTGAAGGCCTCCTGGACGTTCATCCATGGCCGCCATGGGGGTGCGACGAACCGTTCTGCCCGCCGGCGCGCCTTCGTATCTGTGCGCAATGCCGTAGGCTCGGCGTCAAACATTGACCCAAAGCTTCGCTCGGAACTGTTGGGCCGAATCGAGAGGGTCGACGTAAATCCCATCGAACGCTCTTGGGATCACGAAGTCCGGGATGCGTGGCGGCAGTACGACGCGCTGCTCGCCTACGCCCGCTCGACCCAGTTAGCCCGCGAAGTCGACAGGGATCGGGGCGACGAAATGAGCGCGGCGGTCCACGGCCCGGTCGCGCGGATGCTTTTGCGCGTGGCGTCGATCGCGAGTGGCGGTTTGCATACCCATCACGACACGATGAACGAATCGATGGTAGCGAAACTGGACCAGCAGCGGCGTGACGCGTACCTTAAACTCCAGAAACTCCAGGTGCAATCTTTGCCTCCGGTAAGTGATCCGCTGGTCGCCGGCAGAGCATCGGGCGAACCCCCTCCGGACTCTGCATCCGTGTTGGCGAAGCTGGGAGTGGGACAGTGATCCGGCGTTACGCTCTGCCGATTGCGGTCCTCCTTGCCGCTGGAATCGCTCGAGGACAGGCCAAACGGCTGGTGCTGGTAAAAGTCGACGGCTTGCCTGCCGATACGATCCAACAGCTCCTGGAGCAACGCGATCCGCAAACTGGCAGGAGTCCGTTGCCTTGGATGCGCTACATCTTTCTGGAGCAGGGCGCGTGGGTGCGGAACTTCTATGTGCGCGGCATCAGCCTGTCGGCGCCGTCATGGTCCATGCTAGACACCGGCCAGCATCTCACCATCCGCGGCAACGCTGAATTCGACCGGTTCATGCCGCGAGTCTACGATTACCTGAACTTTTTCCCGTTCTACCGCGGCTACGCTGAGCTGCAACGCGTGGATATGCCCAGTGTCGAGGTCCTGGACCAGTCCGGAATCCCGCTTCTGCTGGACCAATTCCCTCCCGAAGCGCGCTATCAGAGCATGCAACTGTTCCAACGAGGCGTGCGCTGGACCACGCTGAAGGGCAGCGTCACCAACCGTGTCATCCGTCCGGCGCGCGACCTCATCAATGAATGGGCGACCGGGTTCGAGATGAGTCCCGGCATCGAGGAGCAGGAGGAGAAAGAGATCATAGCGGCCTTGGCCGATCCCAAGATTCTGTATCTCGACTGTTACCTTGGCGATTATGACCACACGGCGCATTTGACCAATGATCAGCCCAGCCAGTTGGCCGTGATCAAGCATTTGGACGCTCTGCTGGGGCGTCTTTGGAACGCAATTCAGGCGAGCCCATTGGCGCAAGAAACCGTCTTGGTGCTGGTGTCGGATCACGGCATGAATTCACAGCCCGGAACCTACAGCCAGGCATACAATCTGGTGAAATTCTTCAATAGCGCGGAGGGCGGCGGTCACCATGTGGTCACGGTCCGTTATCCGCTGACTGAATATAAGCTGGTCGGGCTGAATCCCTTTGTCTCCTACGTTGTCACTCCCAGTGCCGAATCCTCTTACTTGCGCAATCAAACCGGCTATCCCACGGCTTTGATCGATCCGGATGGGAATGAGCGGGCCTCCGTCCAGCTACGCAACAGCGATCTGAATGCGATCCAGATCCTGCTGCTTCAGTTGAAACGGAGCGACCTCGATTCCGCCCGGCGGGCGGCCATGCGCAGCGCCGTTTTGCGCATCATCGACGCGAATCGCACGGTGTGGTCCAAGACCCTGGCGGAACTTAACGAAGAACTGGCGGCGTTGCGAAGGGCGATCGCGCGTCAGCAGGCGCTGATCCGCACCGATCCTAAATTGAGCAAGATGGACTTTCACCCGGCGTTACATCAAACCACGCGCCGCCATCTGGTCACGCTCGACACCTGGCAGAGCGATGAGCGCGGCTATAGCGAATACGTGTGTGCGATCCAACAGTTGCTGGATTTGAAGGAGGCGGACCTCGCACCGGGACGCATTCACATCGAGTCGCTCATTCCGAAAGAAGTGATGGGCGAGCCGAATTCTCTTTACCAGTTGCAGAATTACGTCGTGGGTTTATCGGAGAAAGGGATCGTGCTCGCGGCGGATGGTTCGCTCGATATGAACCGGACGTTTGAGCACGTGAACTACTTCACGGCACTGGCAGGCGTGCGAGTGAGAAATCTGGTCCAGCGCGACCTCGGGATCAAGCCTGTAGATTTCATCGCAGCGCGGGTGCCCGAGGACGCTTTGGCCTCCTCGCTCGCGACCGCGGATCGGCCGGATTCCGACGCAGTTCTTGTGTTTGGTGACGGCCAGCATGAGGCGGTGCTTCTCTCCCAGGTCCGTGAGGGAACGCTGTGGCTCCGGTATTTGCCCGTCCGTGGGCTGGCGCAGGATGGCGAGGGAGCAATTCACTTTGCGCCGGCGCCATGGTCCGCCGGGTTTCCTCTGCGGCTGTTCGAAGATCCTGACTTGGCTCTGGATGCCGACCCGGCGAAGCGCGCCGCCTGGCTGAATGCATGGCATACGGAGCGCGAATGGTTCGAGACCATTCATCGCACGCGTTACTCGAACGGGATCATCGGGCTCTACGAATACTTCCGCCGCTGGCAGCCCGACTCGATTCCTGAGCCGTTTCGCGTTGCCGATGAGCAGGATTGGCCGGTTTTACGGCGTTTCGCGGCCAGACGCAGAATGCTGACCGAGTCCGATTTGTCGATCTTCGCTTCGGATCATTGGAATTTCAATGTGCGCGGATTCAATCCCGGAGGAAATCACGGGTCGTTCCTGCGAATCTCCACGCACTCCGTGCTGATGGCCGCCGGCAGTGGAGTCCCGGCAGGGGTGGAAGTCGATCGTCCCTATGACAGCCTCAGCCTCGTCCCCACGCTGCTCTCCCTGCTCGGTCGATCCTCTGACGGCTACCCTGGCCCGGTGATCGAAGAGATCGCGAATCCTGGTGGAGACCGCTAGTAACCGCTTCCTTCGGTCGCGGCTCTGTATCGAAGGCGTTCCGAGCCGCGATCACAGGAAGCGGCACTAATGTTCCGGCTGAGGCAGACGACTAGTCATTTGGTGTCGGTCAGCGGCGGATTCTCCAGAGATTTGAGGTTCACATCCAGGAACCGTGCTGCGAAAGTGTGAGCGTCGATAACCAGATCCAGAAAGGCGTATTTCGACGCGCTGGAAATGGAAACGGACTGCCTGGGTCCGAAGAAGCCGCGAAGCTTGGCGCCGCCTCCGCCGCAGATCAGGAATTCGATTCCGCCGGCGCGTAGATGTTCCAGGTCATGATCGTGGCCGCAGATGTACGCGTCCACGTGGCCGGCCTTCAGAACCGGAAGAAGTTGCTCGCGCAGTTGGCTGATACGGCGCTCATTCAGGTGCACACCGGAAGTGTAGATCGGATGATGTCCGTAGACGATTCTCCACTTGATATCAGGGTCGTTGGCGGAGGAGGCCAGCGTCGTTTGAATCCACTGGAGTTGCTCAGCGGACCAGCCTTCCGTGTCAATCGCGATAAACAAGACGGGCCCCGCTTTGAAGCTGTAGTATCGCGCGGGCATGTGCCAGCTCTTGCTGTGCGCTGTATAGGCGACTTCCGCGTTGGGGGAACTTTTTCCGAACGGGCAGATGATGGGAGGGTGGCCGTAGTCGTGATTGCCGAGGGCGGCATAAAAGGGGAACCCGAGCGGAGTATAAAGATCTTCCCAGCGGCTCATCCACTTCGGGTCGCTGACGCTGCGCACGCCGCAGAGGTAAAAGTTGTCACCCAGGGTGATGCCCAGATCGAAGGGCATGCTCGCGTTGCGCTGAGCGATGGCGCGGGCAACCGCCGCCTGATTCGAACTGCCGGTGCCGTAATCGCCGAAGGCGACAACATGGATCGGCCGATCGGCCGGAATCACTTGGCCCACGTCGCGTTGAGCTGGTTGACCCGGCAGCTCGGCCGGAAGCAGCCAAATGGAAAGGAACAAGACCTGCGAACCAGACATCGTAAGTTGCCGGTGCACGCCGTACTCCAACCAGAAGCGTCCGTCACAATGGAGCAGACACGCTGCTCCATCTCAGTTTCAGTTTATGGCCTTCAGCTTGCTCGCCGTTCAGCGTAAGGAGCTCTATGAAAAACACCCCCTCTAGCAAAAATCATGTCGCCAGGCAGCAGACTGAGATTCAAAGCTACGGTACAGTGACGAACCGGGCCCTTGCGCTCGATCACAAGGTTCGCTTGGCCAGCGTCGAGCGGCTGAATCAGATCCTTGCTGACACCATGACCTTGCGCGACATGTACAAGAAGCACCACTGGCAGGTCTCGGGCCCTACCTTTTACCAACTCCATCTTCTATTCGACAAACACTTCGGCGAGCAGGCCGAGCTTGTCGACTCCTTGGCCGAGCGCGTCCAGACCCTAGGAGCCTGTCCGAGAAATGCTTTTCGAGGCTGCATGTTGTGATGCGAGAGCATTTCGAGCACAAGACCTTGTGGTTAGACAGAGCGATTTTTGATTACTCAGACAGGCTCCTAGGCGGGGTAGCCATCGCGATGTCCCACGATGTCGCCGAAACGACGCGCTTGGTCCGTCCGCCGCGCGGCCGCGAAGACTCGACGATGCAATTGTTTCGTTTGCTGCAGGCCCACGAAGTGATCATTGAGGAAACACGGGAAGCAGCTCGGGCGGCGGCGGCAAGCGGCGACGATGGGACCAATGATTTGCTGGTGAGCGAAGTCCTTCGCACCAACGAGTTTCAGGTCTGGTTTGTGTCCGAACAGATCGCAGGCACAGGTCTGGCCGACCAGGATGAGGAAGCTGTTCGTTCGACGGCGAAGGCCTAAAGGGCGTGACGATATGTCGGCAGTCCGTCAGGAGCGATGATCAAAAGGCGGGTTGAGAGGTCAATTCTAAAACAACATGGGCAATCTGACATACACAAATCTCCCTTCGGAAACGGCCAGCGAGAACGCCCTGACGGGACTGGCCTTGGATTTGAGCTGGGTCTGGGACGACGCGACCAACGTGTTTTGGGAGCAACTGAACCCGGACCTGTGGAAGTTGACGCACAATCCCTGGGTGGTCCTGCAGACGGTTTCGGGCGAAAGGCTGGAGAAGATCACCTCCGACCCGGCGTTTCAAACGGCGATGGATCAACTCGCCCGGCAGCGGGCTGCAGAGGATAAATCGCCGCGGTGGTTCCAGACGGAGCACCCGAACTCGCCTTTACAAACTGAACGAAGGAGACGAAGAAAAAAAA
>CAWISY010000244.1:0-30114 GCA_963838455.1 Bryobacterales bacterium | reverse complement strand
GCGAACGACAATAAGCTGCTAAGGGTTAGGCACGTTCAGAGGGATAGTCCGAAAAAACACTTAAACCGGAGTTCGTTCGAGGCTAGGGCTTCAGGGGTGGCGGAAAGCTCGGGAGCCGAGACCGACGCCGCTGGATCTGCGGGGACCATTTCTGCAATGACCGGTCTTTTGATAGAAATCCTCTGGATGCGGATCTCGCCGCGTCCATAAACTGCCAGCAGCGCCGCGACCGGAGCTGGGTCGAGCCGGCTTGCCCGCGAGATTCTGGATAATTGTCAACGCCTCGTCGGGCGTGTGCGCTGTCTGATAAGGACGATTTGTGGTTAGCGCATCAAATGTATCGGCGACGGCGATGACTCGCGCCAGCAGCGGAATCTCATCTCCCGTGAGATGATAGCCTTGCAGCCGCTTGATCGTGTCGGCGAGATCCGGATTTCCGACCAGGAAATTTTCAGCGCGCGCGGTCAGCGTAAAGCGGAAGGGAAGTTCGCGCGCAACCTCAACGAGGCACCAATCCTATCGGCGGCGTGTTCCAGTTCATACGCGTGGCTTCCCTGCCTGGGAACGTCTTCGATCGAGCCGCCACTGGCTCCGGCACGTGCGGCGAGTCCTATGGTCTCGGCGACCGTTTCCGGAGAATCTCCAAATCCGTTCTCGAGGTCGGCGCTCACCGGCAAGTCTGTCGCGGCGGCGATCGCAGAAACGTGTTGCATCATGTGTTCGCGGCTCACTGCACCATCAGACAGTCCGAGAGAGAAGGCGTATCCACCGCTGGTGGTAGCTAACGCTTCAAATCCGATTTGCGCCAGCAGGCGCGCCGTACCGACATCCCACGGGTTTGGAATTACGAAAGCTGCGTCGCGTTGGTGAAGCGCGTAGAACGCTTGTCCTTTTTCAACTTGTGACTTCATACACGTTCCTCTGGATCGCGAATCAATCCGCGTTGATTTCTCTTTGCAGCGGAGGCAGAGCCGGCACGTTGGGATGCTGAGGATCGCGCCACATCACCTTGAAGCACTCACCTTCCGACTGCGAATGCCACTCGCTGCCATCTTCATATTTCACAGAATAGGGAAAAAAGACCCAGCCCAGAACTTTGTTTGCGCTGGCCGGAGGGGATCCACGGCTTCTCTAGAGTTTCTGTTGCTGGGAGCGATGGCGGTCTTGGATGACCACTCGAAATTGGAGAGGGCGCCAGCAAGTCCTGCGGCGCTAGAAACATCTCCGATGTGAGTCGCAGTTGGCTGATGGATTTGCCGCTGGTGTTTCTTACTGTCAACGAAAAAGTTTCAGGATTTTTCCAGAACTCTCCGGCGACGAATTCGATCGGGCACGGTCGAGTCGGGGCCGCGCCGTTGGCCATCGACTTCCCGTTGTACATTTTGACCTGATAACTTTCCTTGTGGTCGAAATAGGTCAATAATTCCTGAATGGTGTCGCCATTGGCGATGTAGCCCTGCCGGTGCAACGCGTCGATCGGGTCCTGCTTGCGATGGGTGGTCTGCACGCAGATGTAATTCGGCAGGCCCATGGTGTAATTCATCGCGTAGTCGCGCATCTCCTCCATAATCTTGGCCTGTTCCGCCGGGCTGGGCGGAGGCTTGGGCGGAAGTTGCGCGGGTGGAGGCGGAGGAGCGGGGAGGTTCGCCGACGCCGACGCCAGCTCCTTCAGCGCGGCCACGGTTCTTGGACCCGCGCCGAGGCCCTGCAAATCCTCGACGGTGCGCTCATCCAGTTTCTGCGTGAGCTTGATTTTCTTCAAATAATCGCCGGTAGTTTTGTCGTCGCCCTTATTCTTGATCTGGGATTTGATGAAAGTGACCAGCTCGTCCACACTAAAGGCTCGCTGCGCAGACAGAGCTGCACAAAGGAGGACGAGGAGGCCCGAGGACAGTACCAGAACGGAAAGGCGGAATTTTGGGAGCACGCAGTGACCTCATTTCATTTTCTCATGACAAGACGAGCCAGGTTGGTGGTGTGGTTTCAACGAAGCGCCTGTGCCAAACGGCTAGCGTGGCTTCGATCCTTGAGGTGCCGCAAGCGACGCCGCCACGCTCTTCTGGTATTCCCCGGCCTTGGCGAGAATCGCGTCCTGGTCCAAAGTCAGCATTCGCCGGCCGCGCACGATCACCTTGCCGTTGACCATCACGTCGGAGACGTCCGCGCCTTTGAGCGCATAGACCAGTTGCGAATACACGTCGTAGAGCGGCTGGGCGTTCGGCTCGTCGAGACTAATGGTGATGAGGTCGGCGCGCTTGCCCGGCTCGATCGATCCGATCAGCTTGTCCATGCGTAGCGCCTTGGCTCCGAGGATGGTCGCCATGGCGAAGGCCTCCTGGGCCGGCAGGGAGCGCGGGTCGTTGGTCGAAACCTTCTGGAGCTTCGCCGCCAGGTCCATCTCCTCCATCATGTTGTGGTCGTTGTTCGACCCCGCCACGCCGTCGGTGCCGAGCCCCACCGGCATCCCCAGACTCAGCATCTTGACTACGGGAGCGACGCCGCTGGAGAGCATCATGTTGCTCGACGGGCAGTGCGCGATGCCGGTGCCGCGAGCCTTCAGAATCGCCAGGTCCGCATCGTCCAGCCAGACTCCGTGCGCGGCGACGGTCCAGCCGTCCAAAACGCCCAAGGCGTCGAGTGCGGCCGTGGGAGTTTTCTTGCGCGCGGCGAGCGCGTCGTCATTCTCTTTCTTTGTCTCCGAAAGGTGAATGATCAGCGGAGCCTGATATTTGTCGGCCAAGCGCCGGCACGCCACCAGAGTCTCATCCGAATTGGTGTAAATCGAATGCGGCGCCACCGCCGGAACGATCAAAGGATCGTTGCCATATTTCTTGAGAAATGTTTCGGTGCCGGCCAATGCGGCTTGCGGGGTCTTGTAGTCGGGAGAAGGGAAGCCGATGATGGTTTCGCCCAGCACGCCGCGCAATCCCGCAACCTTGGTCTCCTCGGCTACGGTGTCCTCGAAATAATACATGTCGGTGTAGGTGGTGGTGCCGGACAAAGCCATTTCGAGCACGGCGAGCTTTGTCCCCCAACGGACGAACTCACGATCGACGTTTTTCGCTTCGGCCGGGAAGATGTAGTTGTCGAGCCAGTCCTGCAGCTTCAAATCGTCGGCGATGCCGCGAAACAGAGACATCGCTGCATGCGTGTGGGTGTTGATCAATCCCGGAGCCAGGATCGCGTCGCCGCGATCGAGCCGTTCCGGCGCGGAATATGCCGCGTCGATTTCTTGACGCGGGCCCGCCGCGACGATATGGTCGCCGGAGATCGCCACCGCGCCGTCTTCGATCACCCTCCGTTGCGGATCCATGGTGACCACGTAGCGCGCGGTCCAGATCGAGTCCACCGCGGTCCCGTGCGAGCCGCAGCCAGCCAGCATCATTGCTACTGCCGCGGTCGCCAAGACCCATTTAGCAGGTAGCAGAAAAACTCGAAAACACCGCTCCCTGTGGTCGCGACGCAGAATCGCCGCTCCCTGTTCACAGTCATTTACAGAGCCGCGACCAAAGGGAGCGGAACCGCCGTAGTATTTCTTCCGCGACCTGCTAGAGGAAGGAAGCATTGAAGGCCCTCGGAAGCAAGTCTTTCAGCCGCATGGTTTCACTTTTACCACGCGGATTTACCAGCACCACCTCGATGTCCCCGCAGAATTCCCACAGGATTTGCCGGCAGGCGCCGCAGGGCGGCGTCAGAACATCAGTATCGGCGGCTATGGCCACGCGGTGGAATCCGCGCACTCCTTCGGAAACCGCTTTGAAGACGGCCACGCGCTCGGCACACAGGGTAAGGCCCAAGGTTGCGTTCTCAATGTTGCAGCCGGTGTGAATACGCCCGGAAGTGTCTTGGAGCGCCGCACCCACGCGGAATTTGGAGAACGGCGCATGGGCACGCTCCCGGGCGACCAGCGCCGCGGCGCCGAGTTTCTCAGCGGACATGCTCCTAGAGTAACGCGGTCACCAGCGACTCAAAGGCCGCGGGCGTCACCAGATGGAACCGCAGCTCGAGCGAGGTGAAGGATCGCAGCACGCGCGCGGTCTCCGCGCCGGGGACCTCCGGGCTGGCCAGAAACAGGTGCCCCTGGACGACGCGAAACGGCAGCACCTTCCAATCCCGCACCACTCGCTCCGGCAGCGCGTGGGCGATGGCTGCCGGAACCTGGAGCGGCTCGACCTGCGCGATGGGGAGTCCCTGTTGCATGCTCAGCGCTTCGCACAAAGTTTCGGCCGAGATCTGTCCGGAGTTGATGAGATGCTGACCCAGGCGCAGCGATGCGGGAACGGTCTCGAGCGCTTCGGCCAGCGCGGGCGGAGTCAGGCGCCCGGCGGCGACCAGAATCTCGCCGAGCCTGCGTTTGTGTGCGAGCAGCACCGCGCGCGTGGGATAGGCGTGGGCGGTCTTGAGCCATTTGAGCGGTCGGCCGAGTGCTCGGGCTACGGCGAATCGTCCCAGCGCCTGAAACGTCGCGGCCGAGTTCAGTGCGTTGGCGTACACTGCTCGCAGCGGGACGCCCAGGGCGAACAGGAATCCGTAGACGCGCGCGCAGCAGGCCATGCGCACCGCCATGCGCACGCATTGCAGAAGCAGTGTCACCTCCGCCAGATGCGCTTGCGCCGCGCCGGTGCGAGTCCACAAAGCCGTAGCGAGTCCGTAGACGAACACGGCGTTCGCCAGCAGGCTGAGCGGATTCCCGATCAACCCTTTGCGATCCCGCCACAGCCAGTAGACCTCGCCCGGTGTGCCTTTCCACCCGAATTGCTGCCAGCCTTGCAGCGCGATGCCGGTGACCCAGCGCGTACGCTGCCGCAGAGCCGTCCGCCAGGTTTGCGGAAAATACTCACGCGTGGCGACGAAGTCCGGGGGATTGGTCCCGCGCGCCAGCGGCACGAACGTCTGCGTGCACCCCAGCCGGAACAGGCGCAGGCCGTTGACGTAATCCTCAGTCAGCGCTTCGGGCTCGAAGATCTGGTTGTTGCGCGCCTTGGCCAGCCGCTCCAGCGCATCGCGCCGGTAACCCGTGCCCACGCCGGAACTGGGCACGAACCCTCCGGAAATCGCCCGGACCGTCATGTCGCGCGTGTGATACTCGGCGAATTCATCGCAATAGATCCCGTGCATGAGTTTGCGCAGCGGCGTGGGCAGAGGCAGCACCGGGGTTTGCACGAAATCGAAGCGGCCGGTGTAGAAGTTGATCCAGCGCAGCTCCTCCGGATGAATCAGGTCCTCGGCGTCGTGCGTGACGATGACATCGAAGCGCTCCCCACAGGTTTCTTCTTCCAGCAGCAGGTGCTGGAAGGTCCAGTTGAGGCAGTCGGCTTTGGAGGTCGGCCCGTCATGCGGGCACACCGCCATGCGAACATTCGGCAAGCGCGCGGCGGCCGCGCGAACCGCCGCCTGCGTGAGCGTGTCATTGGGGTAGCAGCCGGCGAAGATGTAATAGTCGCGATAGCGGATGGAGGCGAAGTTATGCTCCAGCATCGCCTCGATCACTGCGTGCTCATTCCACAGCGGAACCAGAATGGCGATGCGCCGCACCGGAGCCGAATCCAGTTGCCCCGCGCCTGGTGGATACAATCGCGCGGCCGGACGCAGCTTCGCCTTCAGCCAGGCGAAGGCCCAGATCAGGTCCACCGCCAGGTCATCCAGGCCGCTCACCAGGATCACCCAGGCCAGTGGCGTCAGCACCCATAGAACAAAGCTATCGACCCCGGCCAGCCAGGCTGGAATGTGATTGCCGGGCAAGTGAAGTCCCACTGTGTAAGTAGTGACGCAATCTGTGCGACAATCTCACGCGTGCAGCAGCGCGCCTTGACCGCGGCCGTTTTCCTGGCCAGTCTGGTGGTCCTCGGCTGGAAGGCCGGCTCATCCGGCGTCGCTTCGGCTTATGTCGATCCCGTGGCCAAGGTTCAGGCTCAGGATGAAGCGCTGTACGGCTCGATTTCGCTCCGGATGGCCGCGCACGGGGATTTCATGACGCCTGTGTTTTTGGGCCGTTACGAACTGGTCAAACCTCCGTTGTTGTATTGGCTGGAAGCCGCGGGGATGAAGTTAGGGCTGCGGCCGGTGCTGGCGATGCGTCTTCCCTCCCTCTTCGCCGGCGCCGCGACGGTGGCGCTGGTATTTGCATGGGTCAGTTTTACATGGGCCAATGCGGAGGGAGCGGGCGTGGCAGCAGGGTTCGCTGCCGCACTGCTTCTGCTGGCGAGCCATCTGTTCTTCGTCATTAGCCGCGTCGGTCTCACCGACGCCTTGCTGACGTTGACTACCGCGCTGGCGATGTTCGCTTTGGCTCGCGATCCCAGGCTGGCTGCGCGCTCCAGCCTGTGGACCTTCGGGCTTGCCTCCGGCGCAGCCATCATGAGCAAGGGCATCGCCGGACTGTTTCCGTTGCTCGCGCTCGGGTTGTTCTGCGTCATCTCGAAGGAGCGGCCAGGTTTGGCGAGGCTGGCGCAAGCCGTAGCGATTTCCGCCGCCATCGCCGCGCCATGGCATCTGTACGAACTGTGGCAGCACACGCGGTGGTTCCTGGCGCAGTACGTGATGGGCGAGATTGTCACCAACAGCCTGTCTTCGCCTACGCAGTCAACGCAGGAAACGCACGTCCTTTACTATGCCAAGAGGTTGGTCTTGCTCGATCCGGCGCTGTTAGGTGCCGCCCTGCTGATCGGCGCGCTGGCCGCGCTCACTCGCCGACGCCCGCGCGTTCTCTTGTGCTGGATCGCCGTGGTCCTCGCCGCCGCGCTCAGCTTCGATTACCGCAACACTTCTTACCTGCTGCCGATTTATCCCGCGCTGGCCGTGCTGGCCGGCCTGGCGATTCCGCGATCCCGCGGCACATTTGCGCTGGGGATTGCGGTTCTTCTGTTCGCGGGGAAGACGCTCGCGCCGGCCGAGCCGTGGGGCCTTCCTTTCGGTCAGGAAGCGCCCATGCCCTCCGAAGCCGTGCTCGACCGCTATGCGGCGCTTCACCGCGGCAACGCTCTGATGATCGGCGAGCCGGAGGATGAATTTTACTCAGCCTGCTTAAGCCTGCCGAAGGTCAGCTATGTTTACATCAGCCCCAATCATCTGCCGGCCAAGCCGCCCTCGAGCTACTATGCGCTCGACTTCGAGTATCTCGGAGTGACGGTCACGGCGCAGGACTTCGCCCGGCTCGCCGAGCTGCGGCCGCAATTCGAACAGCGCCTGCGCGAGTGGGGCCTGAATCATAGCGACTCGATTGCAAGCGTGATTCTGGCTTCTAGCCCTGAGCAGGCCGAGGAGCTCTTAAAGGACCACCCCGAGGCCGACTTCTTTGTGCCCGCAGCTTGGGCATCCCACGATAACGGCGCACACGATGTTCTCGAAGCTTCCAACGGCCGCGAACTGCTGCTGGCGCACGAAGTGATTCACGCGAAGTGATTTAGGGGTCCAGCTCCCGTCCCTAGGCCCGGATTTTCGCGGATCGCCGCAGTGACGAAGGCCTTGGCATCTCGAATCGCTTCGACTAACGCAAGCCCCTTGGCCAACCCGGCCGTGATCGCGGCGGAGTAGGTGCATCCGGTGCCATGCGTGTGCCGGGTTACGATCCTGGGAGCGCGGAACTCGTGCAGCTCGCCCGCGGCGGTCAGCAGCAAATCGACGGCATCTCCCTCTAAATGCCCGCCTTTGACCAGCACATTCTTCGCGCCCGACTCGATCAACCGCCGCGCCGCTTGCGCCATCGACTCCGGCCCGGTCACGGCGATTCCGGTCAGCATCGACGCCTCCTCCAGATTTGGCGTGAGCAGGAACGCAGCCGGGATGAGCTTTTGCGTGAAGATGCCGCGTGCTTCTTCATCCGCCAACGCGACCCTGTTCTTCGAGAACATCACCGGGTCGACCACCAACGGGAAGGCGAAATCTTTGGCGATCTCCGCGACCCCTTCAAGCACGGCCCGGGTGCCCAATGCTCCAGTTTTCGCCGCTTGCGGAGGGATGTCGCTGAGGACTGCGTGCAACTGCTCGGCGACCAGGTCCGCGGCGAGCACCTCCACGCGATGGAGCCCACGCGTGTTCTGCACCGTCACCAGCGTGATCACCGCCGCCCCGTACACGCCGAACTGGTGGAAGGTTTTCAGGTCGGCCTGCAGACCCGCGCCTCCACTGGGATCGGAGCCGGCGATGGTTAGCGCGACGGGTGTGGCCACGCACCCAGTGTAGTGATTTATTGAGTCGGAGAACCGGGGCACGACAACACGTCATTAGTCAACACGCAAGTGCCGGAGTCGTTGATGAACAGCAGATTCTGGATCGTGGTCACTCCGGCGGAGTTCGTCATCTGCATAGTTACGGATCCTACCTGCGCCGAGTTGCCGGTAATCGGGAAGCTCACCAGGATGGCGAAGGCGCTGCCGTATTGCGAGGCGAAGGTGGAAAAGTAAGTGGTGAATTGAGAAGTGAAGCTGGCTTGGATCGGTCCGGCGCCGATGGCGTTGCCGGAATCGTCGTAGAAGCTGAAGGCCATCGGGCCTGCCGAGTAGGTGTTATCGAATCCCCAGATCTGAATGTTGAGGGCGCCGGCGATGGCCGCAGCCGCGGCGTTATCGACCAGGACCGGGGCGGGCGGGAGCACGATGGTCGTGGTTGGGTCGCCGTTGATTTGCGCGGGGGTCAGAACCTTGAAGGTAATCTTGCCCGTGGTGGTGCCGGTGGAGAAGACCGGGCTCCCATTGAAGGTGGCCTGTGTCGCCCCCGAAGCAATCGAAAACCCGATGGATCGCGCGCCGGTGGAGACGAAGTTCACCGTCGGATCATCCGCCAAGAACTGGGTGACGCTCGGGTCGGGTTGGAAGGCCATGTTGATGGAGCCGATGACGGGAATCGGCGAAGCCGAGGGCAGGGTCATACTCAGCGTGATCTGCTGGCCGCTCTGCGGAGTGCTGGTGTCGAACTGGATCGAGGGGGTGGGAAGCACAGGGTTCGAGCCGGTTCCGGTCAACGGATACGTCTGCGTGTCGACGTTCAGCGCTCCGGTGTAGGCGGTCGCGTTAGCGGGCGCAAAGGTCACCGTGAAAGGCGCGGCGCTCTGGGGCGGAAGATTGAGCGGAGTGGCCGGAGGGCTGGAAAGAATGAAGCCGGCGCCCGCGATCGTTACGCTGGAAACAACGATGGTCTGCTGCGAGTTGTTGGTGAGCGTGAGCGTGCAGTTGACGGTCTGGCTGACCGCGACGTTACCGAAGGCGATGGCTTCATTAATCGTCCCGTTGGACGACGGCCCGGTGCACGGCGCAGCCGAGGTCAGCGTTGCGGCCGGGACCACTGTGATGGTGAGCAGAATTGAGGAAGTGTTGAACTGGAAGCTGGCGCTATACCCGCCGGGCTGTTGCGCTTCAAACTGAATGAAGATGTTCAGGAAGGAGCCGGGCGCGAGGCTGCCTGGAGCGGAAGGCGCGCTCATGGTGAAACCCGCTCCGCTCAAGCTGGGCGTGTTGGGCTGGATCGCCAGCGGTGTGGTGGAACTGGTGTTGAGTGCCTGGATCACGAACTTCTCCGTGGCTCCAGCCGCGATCTGGCCCAGGCTGTAAGCCGAGCCGGAGGCGACTGGAGTCGAGGCGTTCCCGACTACTACGCTCAACTGCAACTGCTGGGCGTGAAGGGCACCCGCGGCCAGCAGCAAGACCATGCATCCCTTCATCGCTTCGGCTCCGGCAGTCGAAACAACTGCTCCCTTCGCTCGACGGTTCGCAAGGCGTACAGCACGCCCGGTGCGATTGCCTCCACGTATCCGTTGCCCAGCGCGATCAGAGTGGTCACGCCCGGGGCAGGGAAGCTGAGCTCACTTCCATCGCTCTTGCGCAGCACCAGTGCATCGGCGGTCGCGTAGACGGTGAGTGACGGCAACAACAGCACGGCGTTGCTTCCGGCCGGGAGCGAATCTTCGATCGCGCCCGTCGAAGCGGCGACAATCCAGACGGTCCCCGACCGCTCCACCGCAGCCAGCAGACCCGTTGAGGTGGTCGCCAGCGACAACAACGTGCCGTCGACCTGCAGATCGAGATTGGTCAGCGTTCCGTTCTGCCAGCGTGCGAACTGCCGAGTGAGCGGAAAATAGATCGTCGCGCCGGCTGCGTCCATAGCAAAGATCGCGCCGCCCGCCGGCGCCGGAGTCACACCAACAGATGAGATTATCGCCGATTCGGTCTTCGCCAGACACAGGCTCGGCGAACATGCTGACGAGAACACTCGCGCCGCGAGCAAAGGAGCGCCAAGGACGAAATTCCCACTCAGGCCATAGACGGGTCGAAGCATGCCTTGCGGGTCGATCATCTGACCCAGAAACGGCGACTGGATGCCGCTTTGCGCCCACGAGCAAACGGCGGTGCTCAGCAGAATCAAAATTCTCATGGATGCCCGATGTTGATCGTCGGAACGCCAATCACCGTCACGCCCAAGGGGTCCGGCGCTGAGGAGCATGGGTTCGAGCCGGACACCACGGTGGAGGAGCAGTTGCCCGGCGAAGAGCCCCCCTTCATCGCGATGGCCACGCCGGCTCCGGCTGCCGCGGCAGCTCCCAAGCCGATCCACAGCCACTTGTGGCTCGATCCGCCCACCGAGCCGGTCGTGGCCGACGGAGCCTCGGCAAGCTGAACCGTACACACCGTTCCCGTGCGAGCCGCTCCCTTTCCTGCGACGATGCGTACGTCCACCGGTCCCGCCTGCCGGCTCCATCGCATCCCCCAGACGCTGGCGCGCCCGTCCGCCTTGGTCAGCAACAGCTCGGTTTTCGACCCATCTGAAAATACGCCGCTGGGGCCGTTGTCCGGCAGGGTGAAGTTCACGCTCGCGCCTTCCACCGGATTTCCGGCTTCATCGGTCACCACCACCGTGATGCCGCGCGTCGCGCGCGATCCCAGCGCATAGCTGAGCCCGTCACCTTCCTCGATGCGGATTCGCAGGCCCGCCGCATCGTCTGCGCGCAGAGGATCGCGAAGAAACAGCAAAAGCAGCGAGAGGCCTAGGTAGCGCCGTAACACATTGGGTAAGTGCTCCGACCTGAGAATTGCTCTCAGGGTGTTAATGTTCGCGATAGCAGAACACGGCAGCAGGCTCGCGTCCGTACAGTTGGTCTTTCGAAAACACCAGATTCGAAGGGACGCGATTCAGGGCGACGAAAATCGCCGCTTCGGCAATCGACGGATGCCGCGGAAAGCATTCCACCAGGATCGGACCATCGGTGCGCCGCGCTACTGCAATCAATTCCTGGGTCGGTTCGGCGCGCAGCAGGAACTGGTGCTGCTTCTTGATCCAGATGTAGCCCAGGTTGTGCGCGAGCACCACCAGGACCACGCCGCTGATCAAGACCGGGTTCCCATGCGAGACCTGGCGCAGGTGCACCATCGCCAGGCCGAACAGCAAGGACAGTCCGATGCTGGCCAGATACAACTGGCGGCTGGGAATCTCCTTCGAGTAGGTCAAGAAGCTGTAGGGCACCAGCCCGATCGCTACCCACGCCAGCGCCACCAGCGCCGATGTCCACGTTGATGAGGGGGTTGTTTTAGCCGCCTTGGCCAGCAGCAGGAACGCCGCTGAGATCACGCCCCAGATCCACAGGACTCGGAAGAAATTGCGCGGCAGCGTGAGCCAGACCGGCGCGTGGAGGGAAAAGCTGCCGTCCGTGAATCGAAATGATTGGCTCCGCGTCAACGCTACGGAGGTCATGGCGATCACGGCCAGAATTAGGTAGGGAAGCAGTTGCGCCGCCCGTTTGCGCCAATCCTTCATGGGAGTCACCACGGCATAGAGCGGCAGGAAAATGTAAGCCGACTCTTTCGATAGCAGCGCCAGAGCGAACAGGACCACACTCAGCACCCGTAGAAACCACTCGCGCCGGGGCAAATCTGCCGCCCGCATCCAACACAGCAGCGAGGCTCCGCCGAAGAACCACTGCAGCACTTCGCTGTTTCCGGAGAGCCACATAATGGCTTCCTGATGCCCTTCGTGGATGGCGAAGAATCCGGCCGCCCAGATCGCCGCGGCGCGGAAACGCGGCCACGCGAGGGCGAGGAAATAGACCAGCCACGTATCGGCAATGTGCAGAATCAGGCTGGATACCCGGAACGCATACGGCGCAAAGCCGAAGAAATGCCAGACCAGGTACAGCGTCCAATACACCGTCGCCCGCACCCGCGCGATCCCGTCGTGAAACAGCAACGGAGCCTCATGCAGCGACCCGTAGTGCTGCGCCGCCCAGATGTTGGCGTAGTCGTCTTCCAGAAGGGGTAGAGAAAGCGAAGGCAGGTACGCGAGGATGCACAGCAACGCCAGCGCCGCACACACGAAAACCGTCCGGTTCGACAAAGACCCAGTATAAGCCAGGATCTTCGCCGTTGGACGCGAAGCGGTCCCCTCCCGTGGCCCGCATGTGCTTAAATAAAAGGAAACTTGATGCCTCATAGGTCTAGCCCAGCCAGGCGCACCTGGATCACCTTCAAGCGCGCGGTCAGGGAGAGACTGTGGATCGCCAAGGGCGCGGTCTCCACTTCTCACCCGGTGATGGCGCACATCATCCCCATCCGCCGCTGTAATCTTTCCTGCGCCTATTGCAACGAATTCGACGATGTCTCGAAACCCGTCCCTACGGACGTGATGATCCAGCGGATCAACCGCTTAGGCGACCTGGGCACGGGGGTGCTCACGCTCTCCGGCGGCGAGCCGCTGCTGCATCCTGAACTCGACGAGATTATCCGCGCCATCCGCAGCCGCGGCATCATCGCCGGCATGATTACAAACGGGTATCTGCTGACGCCGGACCGGGTGCAGAAGCTGAACGCCGCGGGCCTGGATCACCTGCAGATCTCGATTGATAACGTGATGCCCGACGAGGTCTCGAAGAAGAGCCTGAAGGTGCTGGACAAGAAGCTGCAGGTTCTGGCCGAGCACGCCGAGTTTCATGTCAACATCAACTCAGTGGTCGGCGGAGGTATCCGCAACCCGGACGACGCGCTGGTGGTCGGCCGCCGCGCTCTGGAGCTGGGTTTCTCGGCAACCGTCGGCATCATCCATGACGGCGACGGCCAGCTTCGCCCGCTGGGCGAGCGCGAGCGCCAGGTCTATCACGAGATGAAGGCGATGGAGAAACGGCATTTCGCGCGCTTCAACGAATTCCAGGACGCCATCGCCCTGGGTAAACCCAACAACTGGCGCTGCCGAGCCGGCGCGCGCTACATGTACATCTGCGAGGACGGGCTGGTGCATTACTGCTCGCAGCAGCGCGGCTACCCGGGCAAGCCTCTTGATCAGTACACCAAGGACGACATCCGCCGCGAGTATCTCACCGAGAAATCGTGTGCACCCTACTGCACCGTGAGCTGCGTCCACATGGTCTCCTACTTCGATTTTTTCCGCGGCAAGCAGACGCTGCGCACGGAAGTGCCGGAGCACGAGAAGCTGGTCAACATCACCGGGTCCGGCAAGTAAGGGCCTCCGGCCCTTTTCTATGGAGAAGCGCTATCAAGTCTTCGTAAGCTCGACCTATGAGGACCTACAAGAGGAGCGCCGCGAGGTGATGCAGGCGTTGCTGGCGCTCGACTGCATACCGACGGGGATGGAGCTCTTCCCCGCGGCAGACGACGACTCTTGGACGCTTATCAAGCGCTTCATCGAGGGGTGCGACTACTACATCGTGGTTGTCGGCGGAAGGTACGGCTCGACGGGGCCGGACGGCAGAGGCTACACCGAGATGGAGTACGATTTTGCGGCCCAGGCGCAAATCCCAACGCTCGGCTTCCTTCACGGAAAGCCCGGGCTAATCCCCGTGGTGAAGTCGGAGCCGAATGACACCGGCAGGGCCGCGCTCCAAAAGTTCAGGAAGAAGATCGAAGACGCAAAACACGCGAAGTACTGGACGTCGGCGGAACAGTTGGCTGGTCGTGTTGCCCTCAGCATGCCGCTGTTGATGAAGTCGAGGCCGCGCGTCGGCTGGGTGCGCGGCGACTCCGTGCCCGATGAAAGCGCCGCGCAGGAGATGCTTAAGCTCAAGCGAAAAATTGAGGATCTGGAGAGGCAGATAGACAGTGCTGGAATGAGCGCACCCCCTGGGACGGAGATGCTCGCCCAAGGGGATGAGGAGTTTTCCATTCATTTCGACTACCTAGACAGAAGTGAGTTCTCGCAAGCTGTCGAAAATTTCAGCTGGAATGACCTCGTGTCCTTGCTCGGTCCAATCCTCATTGCGGGTGCGGCTGAGCAGGAGATGAACTACAAGCTGGTGGACGTCTTTACGCACCGACTTCGAGACAGGACCAACCGGACGCCCTCCAACTCCGCGATGAGGAATGAGGACTTCCAGAAGATCAAAGTACAACTCCGCTCGCTCGGCATCATCAAGGAGATCGAAGGCCCAGGAGGGACGAATAAGCACTGGACCCTCACGCCCTACGGCGACAGACTGATGACCCAAGTTGCGGCGATTCGCTCTGCCGCGAAGCGCGCCTGAACGCGCCTAATTCCGGAGCACGAGGAGTTGGTCAACACCACCGGCTCCGGCGAGTGGGGCGAGCGCTCCCTAAGCCAAGAGGAATCGATCAAACTCGGCGGGCTTCATTCGAGCAGGTCGAGGCGGGTGACGGCGAATGGCCAGCCGTTGGAGCACTAAGCGCATGCTGATCCCCGGTCGCGGCGGGTGTAAAATGAGGCAGTCATGAAGACCCTCCAAGGCGCCATCGCCACCCTGTTTGCCGCCATCCTCAGTGCCGCTCTCTGCCTCGGCCAAGCCCCCGCGGCGAGAAAGTCGTACACTTTTCACGGCAAGGTTGTCGCCGTCAACCAGGACACCCAGAGGCTCACTGTCGACGGCGAAAAAGTCGACGGCTGGATGCGCGCCATGACTATGAACTATAAAGTCGACAACCCGTCCATTTTCGCCAAGCTCCAGCCCGGCGACCGCATCACCGCCACTGTCTACGACGGCGACCTCGTGCTCCATGACGTCACCGCCGGTGGACCCGCTCCGGCGAGAAAGTCGTACGCTTTTCACGGCAAGGTTGTCGCCGTCAACAAGGGCACCCAGAGGCTCACCGTCGACGGCGAAAAAGTCGACGGCTGGATGCGCGCCATGACCATGAACTATCAAGTCGACAACCCGGCCCTCTTCGACAAGCTCAAGCCCGGCGACCGCATCAGCGCCACCGTCTACGACGGCGACCTCGTCCTCCATTACGTCGCCGCCGCCAGCGGCCCGGCGAACGGGCAGGTTGCGAACAAGCCACCGACGATTGTGTTCCACAGGTATCGGGTCCCGCAAAATCGCCTCGGGGCGTTCCTGAGCGCGCAACGCTATGGCGTCTGTCACAACATGATGTTGAATTTCGTCGATTGCGAGGGGCCCGCGACCGGAGACTTCGGTCAGGTCGAGCTTGACTCGAACAACAAGCCTTTCGTCAACGGCCGTCCGGTCCCTCCGCCCAGCTATCCGATTCCTGCCACGCCTCCGCCCGCCGGGGTCGCCCCCGCGCAACAGGCGCAGGCCGACCAGATCTGGAATCGCGCAGTCGACCTGCTTGACAGCAATCCGAAGGATGCGATGCCGCTGTTGTATCAATGCGCGCTCATGGGCGACAAGCGCTGCGAGGCAACCATGGGTATCCGCTTCCAGGACGGCGACGTCATCAAAGCCGACGACCACGCAGCGGCGTACTGGTTCGGCCTCGCGGTGGCGCAGGGCCATCGCGCATCCCAGTACGCCCTCGCCGGCATGTATCAGGAAGGCGAGGGGGGCTTGCCCCACGACGACGCCAAGGCTACCGAGTTGCTGATCAAGAGCGCGAATCAGGGCTACTTTAAAGCTCAGTACGCGCTTGCCTTCCAATACGAAATCGGCGACGGCGTTCCGCGCAGCCGTCAAAAAGCCATCGAGCTTTTCCGTGCCTCCGGCGATGGTATCGCGATCGCGGACGCGCTGGCTGATCCCAATGCGCCGGCTAGTTTCAAGGATATGATCGCCTTCGCCCGCTACCTATCAAGTCTGCGCAACGCGGAGGAAGCGGCCTCATGGCAGGCGTGGCTCGATACCCTGCCGAAGGGCGGCGGGGGCTGTGCACCCAGCGACGTCGGCTGCATCATGCACGGCTCCGCGATGTCGGCATGGAGAAGCGCCGGAGGGATTGATTCGGGCAAGCCGCATCCCTAAGATTGTTGGCCAAAGTGACGGTCAGCGCTTGGGGAGAAATCCCTCCACGGCCCACAACTCACTGCCCGAGGAGCCGACAGCGAACGCGATGCGGGTCCCATCCGGTGCGATGTCGATCCGGCCCAGGCCGTCGAGCTTTAATCCCATGCTCTCGGGTTGGCCGCCGGCGGCCGGGATGCGATAGAGCTCGAAGGGCGAATGCGCATCGGCCCGCCGGGTGAAATACAGGAACCGGTCATCCGGCGACCACGCGAGGCTTGAATACTGGAGCTCCTGTGGAGCCACCGCCGTGACGATATCCCGCGGCGCTCCACCATTCGTTGACACAATACGAATCGCCTTGGGGCCGTGGCTGCGGTCGAAAGGAGGAGCGCCCGTGGTAAAGGCCACGCTGCGGCCATCATGCGAGATCAACGCGTCCATTGCCATCCCATCCGGACCCGCGTCATAGACGGTTGTGGAGGACCCGTTGATCAGATTCCGTAGCTCTAGGCCCGTCCGGCCTCGGACGACGGCCAGGTCCCCGGAGCAACTGGCGAGCTGGAAACCGCCAGGTTTTGCGGTAGATAAGGTCGCGACGCGGCCGGAGGAGAGATCGAAACGCGAAAGCTGCCACGGATTGTCCGGACCGGTGAATAAGAGCGACGCGCCATCGCGGCTCCAACAGTATGTCGCGACTCCGCCGTGAATTTTCACGTCAACCGAGAGTGGCTCCTCCTTGCCGGAGTCGAAGGAAAAAATGTGGGCCTCCGGATCTTCGCGCTGGCTTCCCGCGGTCTGGAACAGCAACCTGCTCGAATCCGGAGCCCATTCCGGCCAAACGTTCGATCCGGCCCTCAGCACCGGAAGGGCAATTGGTTGAGAGGTGACCCTCCCGCTAGCTGGGTTCATCAAGGCGGTGTAAATATCGTGAGTATTGGCCGGGACCGAATAATACAGCGCTCCGGTGCGCGAGATCCCCAGAACGTAGGCGTCCTTTCCGAATTCAGTACGCAAGTTGAACGGAGCTCCCTGCACCTTTATTCCATTCGCTGCCGGCCCATTCACCACCGGGACCGCCCACAGCGTCATCGGTTCGCTGTACTGCTGATAGACCAGCGTTTTGCCGTCCGGCATCCAGCCGATCGGTTCCTGAAAGGCGGGATTGGCGGAGACGACGGTCTCGCTTGACCCGTCGCTGGCCATGACAAAAACGTTTTCGATCGAGTCCCGGTCCTTGCCGGCGCTGAAGGCGATGTAGCGCCCGTCCGGCGAGACCACCGGCTTCAACACGTTCCAATGCGGCGGGAGCTTGTGCGTGCGGCCGCCCGCCAGGTCGAGCCACACCAGGTTATTCAAGCTTTCGCCGGAGCTGATCAGCAACCGGCTCCCGTCCGGAGACCACGCCTGCGGGAGTCCTCCGCGATAAACCGTGCGTGCTCCAGAGCCGTCCGCATTGACCACCGAAACCTCTTCCGAAGGGAGGTACGCGCGCTGGTCCGCCCTGGCAGTGTAGGCGATGCGCGATCCGTCGGGCGACAGAATCGAGCGGATGACGGCCCGGGCGTCGCCTCCGGGGAAGGCGCGGCCAAACTTGTTGGGGTTGTAAACGAGCGATTGTACGTCGCGCGGAAGTTTCGCTTGGTCGCAGTCGGAGCCGGAGCAGACCAGGATGCGCCGCTCGCCCAGCGCTGCCTCAACCAACTGCGGCCTCGCGCCGTTTCCCGCCATTACCAGGCACAGGGCGACCGTCACAGCAGAGGTCAGGGCAAACGAGGGTGTCAATAATTGACGGCGCACCGAAGGGGCCGGAGCCGCCTTGCGTGACTCGCGCCACTGATCGATCTCACTCGCATAAGCATAAACGCTGCTTCTTTTCTGGTGAGGATGCCGGTGGACCGGGAGACCCTCCTGCTTCTCCCAGCGCTGCACGGTGATGACATTGCGCTGCAGGTACGCCGCGATCTCCTTCCAGGATTCGAGGCGGTTTTGCGGCAGCTCGGGTTCAGCCATGAAACCCAGACTAGACTGGACTACCGGCTGAGGCAAGCAACATTAGACAACATTGCCCGCGAAAAGAAGGATTTATCGCAATGTTCTACTTGGACGTTCTACTTGGACGCCGGCTCCGCCAGGATATCGACGGTATCGAGGCTTTCGGTTTCCACTGTCCCCTCGCTCGAATATTTGACGCCTTCCCAGCGGCGCCACCACCGCCGTCGCCAGGCAGTTGCCGAGCAGGTTCACCGAGGTCCGGCACATATCCATCAGCGTGTCGACGCCCAGGATCACCGCGATGCCTTCCACCGGAAGATTGAACGTGGCCAGCGTCCCGGCCAGAATCACCAGCGACGCCCGAGGCACTCCCGCCACGCCCTTGCTGGTCAGCATCAGCGTCAGCATCATCACTAGTTGCGTTCCGAACGCCACGTGAATCCCGGCCGCCTGCGCGATGAACATCGCGGCCAGCGCCAGGTAAAGCGTCGAACCGTCCAGGTTGAAGCTGTAGCCCAGCGGCAGCACGAACGAAACGATGTGCTTGGGCACTCCGAACAGTTCCATATTTTCGAGCGCCCGGGGCAGAGCGGCCTCGCTCGACGCCGTCGAATACGCGATCAGGAACGGCTCCTTGACATGCGCAATGAAGCGCCGCACCGGAATGCGCGCGATCACGGTCACCAGGCCCAGCACCACGATGACGAAGAACGCCTGCGCGCCGTACAACGTCCCCACCAGCTTGGCCAGGTTGGCCAGAACCTTGATGCCCTTGTCTCCCACGGTCGCCGCCATGGCGCCGAATACGCCGAAGGGCGCAAACAGCATCACGTAGTTGGTGTACTGGAACATCACTTGCGAAAGCGACTCGCAAAATTCCACCACAGTGGCGGCCTTGGTCCCGATGGACGCGCAGGCCGTGCCAAAGATAAACGCGAACACCACGATCTGCAGCACCTCACCCTTGGCCATGGAATCGATAATGCTGGTGGGAAAGGTGTGCTCGGCGATCTGCTCGACGCTGGCGCTGTTCTGCTGCACACCGGGGGACGCGCCCTTGGTGAGCTGCACGCCTTCGCCCGGCCGGATCAGGTTCACCGCGCCCAATCCCACAAACAGAGCCACGGTAGTGACCACTTCGAAATAGAGAATCGCCTTGCCGCCAATGCGGCCCATGGTTTTGACGTTGCCGGTTCCGGCGATGCCGGCCACCAGCGTCCCAAACAGCAATGGCGCAATGATCGATTTGATCAGGCGCAGGAAAATAGTGCCCAGTAGACCCATCTTCACCGCCGGGCCGGGAAAGGCCATGCCGAACGCGATGCCGGCCACCAGCGCGAGCAGGATCCAGGTTGTAA
Organism: Bryobacterales bacterium; assembly: GCA_963838455.1. GTDB lineage: Bacteria > Acidobacteriota > Terriglobia > Bryobacterales > Bryobacteraceae > Palsa-187. The sequence goes on along the minus strand of CAWISY010000244.1, from coordinate 10,635 downwards.
GATTCGGACGTTTCATCTGCCACCCCATTTCAGTTTTTCCCGGAGCACGTCGAAGAACAACAGGTTTGGGGGGCGGACGAGGCGGATCGATTGCTCCGAGCGACGGCAGACAACAAGGTCGCCCTTCTTCAAAAGTTCGCCTACTTGACCATCAATCGTCAAGTAGGTGGTATTGTCGGCGCCGAGGACCGTGGTCTCGATCACGCTGGTATCGGGCACGATCACCGGCCGATTCGTGAGCGTATGCGGGCAAATCGGCGTGATCGAAAGCGCCTCCACCGAAGGAAAAACGATGGGCCCGCCGGCCGAAAGCGAGTATGCGGTCGAGCCCGTGGGCGTAGCTACAATCAACCCGTCGGCCTTGTAGACGCATACGAAGCTTCCGTCCACCAGCACCTTCAGATCGATCATCCGCGCGATCTCGGCCTTGGCCAGGACCATGTCATTGAGGCCGTGATAGGAAGCCATCAGCTTTCCGTCACGCCGCAACTCGGTCAGCAGCATCTGCCGGCGGTCGATTGTCAGATCGCCGTGGAGCGCATGCTCCAGTTGCGTGTACATCTCGTCCATCTGGATCGCGGCCAGAAATCCCAGGCTGCCCAGGTTCACCGCGAAGATCGGGATGTCGCGCCCGCGCACCGCCCGTGCTGCCGATAGCAGCGTGCCGTCGCCTCCCAGCACGATCAACAATTCCGCGCCGTCGGGCACTTGATCGCGCGCGAAACCGGACCCTCCGGTATTGCTGTAACCCGCGGTTTCCAGATCCAGGCGGGTCGACACGCCATGCTGGTCCAGCCAGCGGATCAGCTCCGGCACGATGCGCGCCGCCGGCTCACTGCGCGGCTTGGAAAGAATCCCGGCGGTTTTAATGGCGGGCATATAAGAGGAATTCGCGATTGCCTTCCGAGCCGAGAATCGGACTCTCGGTGATCGAGTGCTTGAATCCCAGCGCCTCGACACACGCGCTGACCCGCGCACAGGCGGCGCGATGCAGCTCCGGATCGCGCACGATTCCTCCTTTGCCCACCTGTTCGCGGCCGACCTCGAATTGCGGCTTGATCAAGATCACCATTTCACCATGTTCTTCGAGCAGTGACGCGATGGCCGGTATCAGCAGCGTGACCGAGATGAAGCTGGCATCGCACACGGCCAGATCGAAGCGCTCCGGAAAATCCCCAGGTTGAAGATAGCGCGCGTTGACGCCTTCGCGGACCACCACTCGCGGATCATTGCGCAGCTTCCAGTCGAGTTGGCCGTGGCCGACGTCGATCGCGTACACTCGCGCGGCCCCGTTCTGCAACAGGCAGTCGGTGAACCCTCCGGTGGAGGAGCCCACATCCGCGCAAACTTTCCCGGCCACGTCGATCCCGAAATAATCCAGCGCACCGGCGAGCTTGAACCCTCCCCGGCCGACGTAGGGCATCGGCGCAGCGACTTCGACGCGGCACTCCGCTGGAAATGAGTGGCCCGGCTTGTCCGACTTCTGCCCGTCCACGGTTACGCTACCGGCCAGGATCAACGCCCGGGCCTTCTCGCGCGAATCAGCCAGCCCGCGCTCGACCAGGATTTGATCCAGCCTCGTTTTCATTTCATGCGCTGCGGTGGACAATCAGATCCGCGAGCTGCTTCAACCGCTCCGCGCGGTCGTCGAAGGGCTGCAGAGCCAGGTGCGCGGCCAGCCTCTCGCTCTCCGCCATCTCGCGCGAGAGCTCCAGCCCGTATACCGCCGGAAAGGTGATCTTATGCTGCTGGGCATCTTTTCCCGCGGTCTTGCCCAGCGCCTCCGAGGATTGCTCGACGTCCAGAATATCGTCGACGATCTGGAACGCCAGGCCGATGTGTTCCCCGTAATCGCTCAGCGCGGCGAGTTGCATCGGCGTCGCGCCCGCGTAAATCCCGCCCATGCGCACGCTGGCGCGCAGCAGCGCCCCGGTCTTGGCGCGATGAATCGATTCGAGCAGCAGCGCCGTCGGCCGCTTGCCCTCGCCCTCCAGGTCGTTCACCTGGCCGCCGATCATTCCACCCACCGTGCCGGAAGCCGTGGCCAGCTCCGCCACCAGCGCGATACGGCGTGCTGCATCCACTCCATCGAGTTTTGCGAGAACCTCGAATGCCAGCGTCAGCAGGGCATCTCCGGCCAGAATCGCCATGGCGTCGCCGAAAACTTTGTGGCAGGTGGGACGGCCGCGGCGGAGATCGTCGTTATCGAGTGCGGGCAGATCGTCGTGAATCAACGAGTAAGTGTGAATGAGCTCCAGCGAGCACGCCGCCGATTCGATCCCCACCGGCGCATCACTCACGGCCTCCGCCGCGCTCATGGCCAGCAGCGGGCGAATGCGCTTCCCGCCCGCAAACAGGCTGTAGCGCATGGCCCGATGAATGGTGGCGGGGTCGGCAGAGTCGGCGGGAACCCAACGGTCCAGCGCTTGATCGACGCGCTTCTGTTGGTGCGCGATGTAATCGTTTATGGTCACAGGATGTTCAAACCGAGGAGCCGTCACTTGTCGGTCCGGAAGGGCTGGGGTTGGATTTCGCCGGCCCGGCGAGTCAGGATCTCGATGCGCGTTTCGGCCTCTTCGAGCTGCTTGCGGCAGGCTTCGCTCAACTTCATGCCGCGTTCGAAGAGCTCCAGCGCACGCTCCAGCGGCAGGTCGCCGCCCTCCATCTCTTTGACTACTGCTTCCAGTTGTTGCAGGCCCGCTTCAAAGGTGAACGGCTTCTCGGCCCCATTGGACTGGGGCGCTGTTTCATCCGGCATCGATTTATTATAGGCTTGGGGTGATGGAACACGATCAACTCGTGACGATTCGCCAATTCGGCGACATGGCCGAAGCGCTGCTAGCCAAGGGCTGCCTGGAGTCCGCCGGGATCGACGTCTTCCTGGCCGACGCCAACATCACCCGCATGGAATGGCCGATCAGCCGGGGCCTGCGCCTTCAGTTGCTCGCGGAGGACGCCGAGGCTGCCACCGAGGTCCTGGAGCAGCTCGCCCCTGAGTCTTCGCGAGGCTAGACGCCCCCCTGCATTCAATGTCCGTACTGATACCAAGCTGAGTGCGGAGACCACATATGGCAGCGAAGACACTGCGTCTCGGTCCACTGCCGCAGGCAGGCGGGACAGACTCCGCCGGTGTCGAACGTGTTCCAGTGGTGCCCGCAGGAACAAACCCACACGTGGCGGGCGCCAGGGGACCATCCACACAGCGGGCAACGAATGAAGGGGCCAGACGGAACAGTCTCTTCTTTGTCGCGCTGCTCGGTATCCACGTCGGGTTCAACCGCTGGCATGACCAATTATCCGCCGAAATCCGGAAGCTCACCGAGCTGTGATAGTGACCAGGCGAAGGCGCAAAAATGAGGCACCTCACCCGGACGCTTGCTTGCCCCCTCTTGATCCCAGCCTGTGCCGCCGCGCGAACCGGGCGCGGCTCCGGCGTATGCGCGGCAACTCGTCTTAGAACCCCGGCGGAGAAGCCCGCGGAGAATTGATATGAAGCTCCGTGATAAACTGATCTGTAAGCAAACAAGGGTGGCCTTCAGACGTACGTTAGCCCCAAATTGGCGCCCTTTCCCGTAAGTTTATGAAAATACGGGCGCGTAGCTCAGTTGGTTAGAGCGCCTGCTTCACACGCAGGAGGTCGCAGGTTCGAGTCCTGCCGCGCCCACCATCCAAATCTGCACGATCGCCGAATCTTGGGAGCTTGGTCACACAGCTCCCTCGCGTCGAAGGGTCCGAGCACGCTATCGTCACCGATTCGGGAGACTTCCCAGAAATCTGAAGTTTTCTTTGTGAGAGAGTTCTTTGTAAGAAAGTTCTTTCTCTGCCGACTACCTCATCTTTGAGCGGACAGGACGACCTATATCAACGGGCTGCGGAGGCATATGGCGCGGCTCTTGGCCGTCTTGCGCGCGGGTATGAGGCAGACCCTGACAAGCGTCGCGATCTTCTGCAGGAGCTTCACCTTGCGTTATGGCGAAGCTTCGAAGGATTCAACGAGCGCTGTTCGCTTCGCACATGGGTGTATCGGGTCGCGCACAACACGGCGATTTCCTGGGTCACCCGGCAGAAGCGCGGTAGGCCGCAGATGCTGGTTAGTCTGGAGGAGCTCGATGCGACGCCTGTGCCGCCAGATGCGGACCGGCGCGTGGCGCTGGAGCGGCTCACGCAGTTAGTGCAGCGCCTGGAGCCGCGCGATCGGGAAGTGATTTTGGCGTACCTCGAAGGTATGGATGCGGCGGCCATCGGCGAGTTAACGGGATTGTCGGCAAGGAACGTGGCGACCAAGGTTCACCGGATCAAGAATCTTCTCGCGCGCTATTTCAACGAAGGAACAGCCCATGCCGGATGACATGAACCCGACCGATCTGAGGAGTCTCTGGCAGGGCCAGGAAGTGGAGCAGGTGATCCTGACCGTCGAGGAAGTGCGAAGCCGGGCTGCTCGCTTCGAGCGGCGCATCCATAGCCGGAATGTGCGTGAATACATAGCGGGAGTAGTGGTGATCGCTCTTTTTACGCTGCAGCTTGGGCGCGCCCACGGGTGGCGCGCGACGCCGGCCGTGCTGACGATCCTAGGCACGATCTATGTAATGTTTCAGCTTCATCGGCGAGCCAGCGCCCGCCCTCTTCCCGCCGATGTAGGCTTAAGAGGGTCCATCGAGTTCCACCGCGTGGAACTGGAACGGCAACGCGACGCACTACATGCCGTATGGCGCTGGTACCTACTTCCGTTCGTACCTGGACTTGCGGCTGTGCTGGTGGTGACAGGAATCGATCATGGAGTCAATGCGCGGCTGATCGGAGTGGGGGTCCTCTCCGTGCTGATGTTCGCGGGCATTTGGGCTCTGAACGCAATGGGCGCGCGAAAACTCGACCGTAAAATTCAAGAGTTGAAAGCAATGGAGACTGACCGTGAATAGGAAACAAATGTTCAGCAAGCTGACGATCTGCCTGGCCTTTACGGCAATGGGCGCCTTCGCCCAGACCAAGCCATCCTTCGAAGTGGCCACCATCAAACCGGCATCGCCGATGGACCCGGCCAAAATGCTGGCCGCAATGCAAAGCGGCGGAAAGATGCCCGTGGGAGCAACCATCGACTCCGGCCGGGCAGAATACTCGTACCTCGACCTGAAGACCCTGCTGACGTACGCCTACGGCGTGAAGCCCTACCAGATCACCGGACCTGACTGGATGTCGACGACACGCTTCGACATTGTGGCGAAGATGCCGGCGGGATCGACGAAGGATGACGCGCCCAAAATGCTGCAATCGCTTCTGGAAGACCGGTTCAAGCTGGTGACGCATCGCACCAGCGCGGAACATCCCGTGTTGGCCCTGGTGGTGGGCAAGGGCGGCCCAAAGTTGAAGGCGTCCGCCGAAAAGCCCGCGGCCATTGATGAGAGCGCGCCACTGAAACCAGGTGAGATGAATATGGACGGTCCCGACGGACCCGTGCGCGCGAAAATTGATGCGGCAACCGGCAGTGCGGTCATCGACATGGGACTCAAGGGCAAAATGTCCTACAAAGTAAACCCGGCGATGCAGTCGATGCACATCGATTTCAGCATGACCACGATGGCTGGCTTCGCCGACATGATGACGCAACTGATGACGCAAATGGGCGGCGGAGCACCGGTGCGGCAAATTGTGGACATGACCGGCATCCAAGGCAACTACGATGCAACGGTTGAAATCTCGCTGGCCGAAATCATAGCGATCGCGAGAGCCGCGGGCGCCGACATTCCGACGGGTGTGCCGGGTGGCGCTGGCGCTCCGGGCAACGGGCCGGCGGTGGCGTCTGATCCCGGCGGAGGCACTTCAGTAACGGATGCCGTGCAGTCGATGGGGTTGAAGCTGGAGTCTAGTAAGGCGGTGGTGGATCAATTGATCGTCGACCATGTGGAAAAGACGCCGACCGAAAATTAGGACTTTCTATCATGCCACTCGGCGTTCTTAGCACGGGCGAAATCCGCGAAATCCTCGTAAAGCGCGTGGATCAACAGAAACAAGCGGTCGGCATTGTCGTGGGTGTCATCGAACCTGCCGGCTGCCGCGTCATCGCCTATGGCAACCTCGCCAACGGCGATGCACGCACACTCGATGGGGATACGATCTTCGAGATCGGATCCGTCACCAAGGTCTTCACTTCACTGCTGTTGGCGGACATGGTGAACCGCAAAGAGGTCGCTCTCGACGATCCCGCCGCCAAATATCTTCCCGAAAATGTCAAGATGCCGGAGCGAAGCGGTAAATCCATTACGCTGCTCGATCTTTCCACGCACACCTCCGGGCTCCCACGCCTCCCCAGCAACTTTAAGCCGAAGGACCCACGCAATCCCTACGCCGACTACACCGTCGACGATCTGTACCAGTTCCTTTCCGGCTACGAACTGCCGCGCGACCCCGGTTCTGTTCCCAAGGGCTCTGAATTCGAATATTCAAACTTGGGCGGGGGACTGCTCGGCCACCTGCTCGCGTGCCGCGCCGGAACGGATTATGAGAGCTTGATTAGAACCCGCGTCACGCAACCGCTCAACATGCCGGACACGGGCATTACGCTCTCTTCCTCCATGCAGCGGCGCATGGCTACTGGTCACAACTCGACCCTCGATCCCGCCGTCAACTGGGACCTTCCCGCGCTTGCCGGTGCAGGCGCGCTGCGCTCCTCCGCCAACGATATGCTGACGTTCCTGGAAGCGTTCCTCAGCTACAAGGAATCGCCGCTCGCGCCGGCCATGAAGGCCATGCTCGAAGTTCGCCGTCCCACGGGCCAGGGAAAGGGCGAGATCGGTTTGGGGTGGTTTATCATGTCACCTCACGACCGGGAGATCGTCGCGCATGACGGAGGCACCGGAGGCTTCTGCTCATTCGCCGGATACGATCCTAAAGAGCGTATCGGGGTCGTGGTACTGTCGAATGCTTTTACTCTCCCCGGTATCGCGGACATCGGGATTCATCTCCTGAACCCAAAGGCGCCGCTTGCCAATCCGGAGCCTCCCAAGCAGCACACCGAGGTTCCTATTGATCCTAAGCTGCTCGATAACTACGCCGGGCGCTATCAATTGGCGGCGGACCGCGTTCTCGAAATCAGCCGCGACGGCGACCGCATTTTCGCACAGGTCACCGCACAGGCCATCGTCGGGCCCAAATTTGAAGTGTTTGCTGAAAGTGAGACGAACTTCTTCGTTAAGGTGACTGGCTCACAAATCACCTTTGAAACTGGCCCCGAGGGCCGAGCCACGAGCCTGATTATGCACCGAGCCGGCCGCGAACCCATGCCCGCCCCCCGATTGTCCTGCCTCTGACAGGGCGGTAAGACGTCCCGGGGCGTTCATTGGTCGGGCAGGTCTTGAATCACTTGTGCCGGTAAGTGATTCTGCCTCTCGTCAAGTCATACGGCGAAAGCTCCATCGTCACGCGGTCGCCATTCATGATCTTGATCCGGTTCCGTCTCAGCCGTCCGGCCATGGTCGCCAGTACGGTCTTGCCGACCTCCAGCTCGACGGAAAACATTCCGGCTTTGAACTTTTCAACAACCTTCCCGGCTACTTCTATTGAATCTTCTTTTGGCAAAAGTTTCCTTTCTCTTCAGGATGCTTAGTAACGATTGCGGCGTTCGCCGCCAAAACCACCAGATCCACGGTCAGTTTTCGGCTTGGCTTCGTTGACGTTCAGCGCCCGTCCGCCGAGCTCCCGGCCATTCAGTCCACTGATCGCGCGATCCCCTTCAGCGCTATCGCTCATTTCGACAAATCCGAAGCCTTTCGCTTGGCCAGTGTCCCGGTCGGTGATGATGCTCACGCGATCCACCGTGCCGTATTCTTCAAACGCGGAGCGAACTACGTCTTCGGTCGTGCCGAAGCTGAGGTTTCCTACAAAAATATTCTTCATTCAATTTTCCTTTGGGCTGCAGAGTGAATCGGGGCAAGATCGGGCGGGGGTTGCTAGGCCGGGCGATGCGAAAGAGCCAGAAAACAACGATTTGCTTCCGACTCAAGTATCGCACAACCGGAAGCGCCGGCGTAGGGGTGGGCGGGACGTTCCCCGGGCCGGTGGGCGCTTAGCTCCCTACGCAGGCTGCGTGCGACTGCAACACCCGTTCTGCCTGAAACCAATCCTCTTCCGCCGACCCCTCAGGGCAGCCTTTGGCTTTCCACAGAGCGCGAGCCAGCGCGGGAGTCTTGTCGCCGGCCGGCCCCGCTGGGGCGCTGAGCACAGATAATCCTTCCAGCACTTCCCGAAGATGGGCCAGTCGGGCGGCAACGCTCACCCGCTCATCGTTGCCGATGTCGCCGCCGGTGGGGCCGATGTCGCCGGTGAGGCCGATCAACCGGGCAGCCTGCGCGTGGGCCCTTTCCGCCAATCGGTAATGACCGCGGGCGGACGCCCAGTTTTCGGCGACTTGCAGAGCCTCGCGGGCATCACGAATGCCGAGATCCAGCTCAGTGTTGGCCAGATGAATCAACTGCCGGTCGGTCTTGAGGCGCAACTCATCATACTTGGATTTTGTGGCCATGCAATGGGTTCCTCTCCAATGTGTCTTACAATCTTAGACGCCCGGAGGCGACTAAGGGTTCATACTGGCGTATGAAAAGATGGTTACCCCCCTGCGCCCTGGGTCGTCACCCCGGGCCATAGGAGATTTCTTCACAAAATTTCCTCTAAAAGCTGGCCCGGCTTCCGATAAGGGAATGCGATGGGCGGGTTCTCCTCCATAGGCGACCTCTCGGGCGGCGATTACCTACAGTCGGCGCTGAACACCGCACTTCATGCAACCGGTTCCGCTATCAAGCAGAGCCGTCCCGTGGAGAGCGCCGACAGCGCAGCACCAGTGGCGCAACTTTCGCCTTTCGCCCAGGTGACAAGCACGCTCGGGCAACTTCAACAATCTGACCCAGACAAATTCCGCGAAGTTGCCAGGCAACTCGCCGCTAATTTGCAGACCGACGCACAGACGGCCCAGTTGGAGGGCGAGATGACGATGGCATCCCAACTTAACCAGCTTGCGAGTGCCTTTACGACCGCCGCCGTGAATGGCGAACTTCCCAACTTTCAGGACCTTATCGCGCTAGGGGAACTTTGAACGGGACAGCGCCTTCGGCCGTGCACGCGGCTCCTGCATCCTGACGCGGCTGCACTTGGGGCACCTCCACTTCCGCTTTTTGTGGTAGATGTGGCCCTTCAGTTCCGTCATCTGAACTCGGCACTTGGGGCAGGTCACTTGTGCTTCCAGGATCGCATTCAACCTCTATGAAGCGCCCATCCGCCGCCGCCGATACTAAGGAAGGAGCGCAGAGTGTTCGTGGACTATTACGAAGTCCTTCAGATCAGCCCCAACGCGGACGAGGAAACGGTGCATCGCGTTTATCGGATGCAAGCACAGAGATTTCATCCCGACAATCTCGAATCCGGCAATGCCGAACGGTTCCGTGCGGTCGCCGAAGCGTACCAGGTCTTAAGCAACCCACGGAGCCGCGCGTCTTACGACGCCGAACATCGTCATGGGCAAGGGCGGGCGGTGCGGGAAGAATTCACCGCGGCTCCGGCGTCCGATCCGCAGGACGAGGTGAAGAGGCGCGAGCAGATCCTACGGCTGCTTTATCGCAGGCGCCAAACGCATCCCGCTCAGCCGAGCCTCGGCCTTCGGGAGTTGGAAGCACTTTTGGGGACTCCGCGAGAGCATTTTGAATTCAGTCTTTGGTACCTCAAAGAGCGCGGGTACCTGACCCGCAGCGACAGCGCCCGCCACATCATTACAATCAAGGGCGTTGAGTTCACCGAGTCTATGAGCCCGAACCCGGACGGCCCTTCACGGCTCGATGCCGGCGCGGACATGGGCTGAATCCGGCAAGATACTTCGTCTTCTGTTCGCCATAGCGCTCGCTATCAAGAACATTCAGGCGCTACAATGTTTTGAGACTTGCGAGCGTGCAGCATTCCACCTTGGTTGCGATGGGTGTCCGGTGGCTGAGCAGAAAGTGCTCGGTGGTGCTGTATGAGTTCGCCACTGCAGCCGATGAGAATCCGGACGTGATCGGGTGGGCCTCCGGCGCAGGTTCGGTCCTGATTGAGTGCAAGTTGAGCCGTTCCGATTTCTTAAAGGATGCCAGCAAGGCCGTGCGCAAGAATCCACGCGCCGGAATGGGCCAGCGCCGTTACTATCTGTGCCCGCCGGAGGTGATCCAGGTGACCGATCTTCCTCCCAAGTGGGGTCTGCTCTGGGTCGCCAAAGGCCAGGTGATCGTAAAGCGGGAGGCACGTGGACATGCAGCGAGAAACCTCGTGGCCGAGGTCCGGTTTCTCAGCGCGATGCTCAGACGCGCCCAGATTCGCATCGGCACCAGGCCGCTTTCGGAATGGCTGAGAGGCGAGAATCGGTTTGAGGCAAAGCGAGGCGTATCGCCCAACCAGCATCAAGCGATTCGGAAAACGGTTCGCACGCTTCCACGCACGCAGACCTGAATAGAAGGCGAATTCACGGTGGTCCGTGCTACGATCTTCTGGATGCCAACCGATCACATTCTCGCCCTGCTGATCGCGGAACGAGACAAACTCGACCGAGCCATAGAGGCCCTCAGCAGCCTCACCAAGCGCCGTGGTCGTGCAGCGAAGAGCAAAGCCGGCGCCAAGCCGGCAAGA
>CAWISY010000243.1:0-11597 GCA_963838455.1 Bryobacterales bacterium | reverse complement strand
TCCGCGCGCCAGTGCCAGTACAATGCGGCACCGCAAGGCAACCTGTTGCGGGGTACCCATCGCTGCCAGCCACTGCTCGATCTGATTCTGTTGATCCTCCGAAAACACCAGCGGAGTCCCCGAACGAGGCATGCCCCATTATCCGGCTTCCCCAGCCTGATTGTCCAGCTATTTGTTGGACACTACACTAGAGCATCACTCGCTCGCCCTGGAGCAAGCGGAGGGAGAAGACAACGCGGCGCGGTTGCGGGGAATGCTGGCGGAGAATTGGGATGCTCCGGTGGTGATCACCACCAGCGTGCAACTGCTGGAGTCTTTGTTTTCGAATTCTCCCGCGGCGTGCCGGAAGCTGCACAGGCTGGCGGAATCGGTGGTGGTGCTCGACGAGATTCAGACTCTCCCTCTTAAAATCGTGCTTCCGACCCTGGCAGCTCTATCGCGGTTAGCCGAACGCTACCGGACAACCGTTGTGTTTTCAACTGCTACCCAGCCTGCGTTCTTGCACCTCGACGAGAAAGTCCGGGGATTTTGCGCCTCTGGATGGAATCCCCGCGAGATTGTACCGCGTGAGCTGCGGCTGTTCGAGAGACTGCGGCGCGTACGGGTTGAATGGCCCAGAGAGGGTGAGCGCCTGACGTGGGGAGGACTAGCAGAACGCTTCGAGAAGCCAGACCAGGCGCTTTGCGTAGTGAATCTCAAGAAGCACGCCCGGGAATTTTTCGGCGTTCTCAAGACCAGGCACGAAGGCCAGGTGCTTCATCTGTCGACAGCAATGTGCCCTAAGCACCGCGGCGCGGTTCTTGCGGGGGTGCGGGAGCGGTTAGAAAACGGCAAACCCTGTTTTTTGGTGGCGACGCAATGCGTGGAGGCGGGCGTGGACTTGGATTTTCCGGCCGTATTCCGGGCCCTGGGGCCGCTGGATTCTATCGCTCAGGCAGCCGGGCGATGCAACCGGAACGGGAGGCTGGCAGCCGGCGACTTGCACGTGTTCATTCCCCAAGATCCGCGCTATCCGCCGGGAGCATACCGGCAGGCGGCTGAGCTTACGGCGGTGATGTTGAGAGGGGGAAAGGAGATGTCGATCGACGATCCGGCCGATTTCGACACGTATTTTCGTTCGCTTTATGAGATTGCGCAGCTTGAGGACGGAGACTTACTCGATGCAATCAGGGCGAAGCAGTTTGCCGAGATAAGAAGGCATTACCGCGTAATCGATCAAGACACGGTCAACGTGTTGGTCGCCTATGATCGGGAAACTCACCTAGCCCTGGCGGAGGAAGCCCGCACAAAGGGGTTGACCAGGGATTGGATCCGGCGGGCGCGCCCCCATGCGGTCGGCTGGTTCCGGCGCGAAATAGAAAAGGCGTTTGTAGAGCCGGTGTGCGTGCGCGGGCGAGGCGGGAAGCTAGTTGAGTCTAGCGATTGGTTTATTTATCTGCGGGATCAGCATTACGATCCAGAGGTTGGGTTGGTGCTTCCGAAGGAACTGGAGTTTTTGGAGGGATGAATGAAATCAGAAACGTTCGTGTTGGAAGTCTGGGGAGACTTCGCGTGCTTTTCCAGACCGGAAATGAAGGTGGAGCGCTTTTCTTATCCGGCGCCGCCGCCATCCGCGGTAAGGGGCATCTTCGACGCAATTTACTCGAAGCCGAAAGAGTTCCGATGGCAGCCGGAGAAGGTGGAGATGCTAACGGAACCCTCCTATATCGCGCTGCGGCGGAACGAGGTGAAGGAAAAGATCAGTGTCCATGCTGTCGAGAACTGGGCGCGGGGCAAAGGGCAACCGGAACCGATCTGGGCCGATGGCGACTCGGACCTGCTGGGCACGGACCAGAAGGGGCGAACGCAGCGGCAGACAATGGCGCTGCGCAAGGTCCGATACCGCCTGCACGCGTCGATTGTGCCGTGGCCGGGCTTTGAGAATCAGCTTCCGGCCCTGGAGGCTCAGTTCAAGCGACGTGCATCGAGCGGGAAGTGTTTCTACCAACCCTATCTGGGCTGCCGAGAGTTTGCGGCTTTCTTTGAATTGAGGGACGCGGAGTCGGGTCCGCCAGCGAAGGACTGGAGCGCGGACCTCGGTCTGGTGCTTTACGATGTATTCGATTTATCGCGTCCGGGAAAAGGGGACGACAAGGCCTCGATCAGCTTGTTTCGGGCGAAGGTTGAGAGCGGCGTGATGACCGTGCCGCGATACGAGGACGCAGAAGTGATCAAGCTGCCCGTGGGAGCGCTGTGATGCTGAATCAACTTGCGAATTACGCTCGGGAGCAGAAGCTCGATACGGAGCCGGGGTTCGCTCCAAGGGACGCGAGATGGGCGGCCATTTGCAGTTCGTCGGGAGACTACTTGGGGCTGATCGAGCTCGGACATGCTGGTTCCAAGAACAACAAGGGCAAGAATTTTGCGAAGGCCCCCAACCTCACCCAAGGTGAGCTGGTCGGCTCGAAAGGCAGCCATTTCCTCATCGAGACGGCTGGCGTGCTCGGGGGCATTGGCAAGGACGGCGAAAAACCGAAAACGAAAAACAAGCGGGCATACTTCATCGGTTTGCTGAACCAGGCAGCGTCAGCCGCCCCGGAATTGAGAGCGGCCGCGAACGCCCTGGACTCCGCCGATGCTCTTCGCCGGCTCAGGGCGGATCTTGAGGAGCACAGGGCCAAAGAGGGGGACAAAATCACCATACAGGTGAATAGGAGTTTTCCAGTGGAGTTGGACGCCTGGCACAACTGGTGGCGTGATTTCCGGCGGAAGCTCGGGGAGGGCAAGCCGTCCAAACCGGGAAAGGCGAGCGGCAAGATGCTGTGCTTTCTGACAGGCAAACCAGTGGAGCCCGCGGCCACGCATGAGATAGTTCGGCGACTGTCCGACGTAGGCGGCTCGTCCATGGGTAGCGTGCTTATCGGGTTCGACAAGGAGTCCTCTTGCTCTTACGGGCTGGAGCAATCAGCGAACGCGGCTATGTCTGCGGAGGCGGCGAAGACATATGTCGCCGCCTTGAACGATTTGATCGAGAATCAGAGCTCACTTGTGGCCGGGACGAAGGTCGTTCACTGGTTCCGCGGACGCGTTGCCGCGGAGGATGATCCGCTGGCGTGGTTGACCGAAGGTAACGAGACGGAAGAACTCAATGCGCAACTACGTGCACGGAAGCTGCTGGAGAGCATTCGAGCCGGCGAGCGGCCCGATTTGGCGGGGAACACGTATTTCGCATTGACGCTGTCTGGCAATGCGGGACGAGTGGTGGTCCGGGATTGGATGGAGGGAAGTTTCGAGGAGCTGGTTTCGAATGTGAACCAGTGGTTTTCAGATCTGGAGATCGTGAACCGGTACGGCTCCGGCAGCGCGAAGCCGCCGAAGCTGGCGGCTGTGTTGGCAGCGCTTGGCCGGGAGTTGAAGGATGTGCCCGCGTCGATGTCCGCCAAATTTTACCGAGTAGCAGTTCGGGGAGAGCCGATTCCGCTGGAAGCGATGGCGCAGGCGCTGACTCGCGCCCGGATCGACGTGATCCAGGGCGAACCCAAGGACGGGCGGGAGAAGGGCATGTATTACGCTCGCTATCAGGTGCGCATAGGGCTGATCAAGGCTTATCACTTACGCAAGCAGAAGGAGGGAATCATGGACACCGAAGTACAACCGACTCTGAATCCTGAGATTGCAGATCCGGCATATCAATGTGGTCGGCTAATGGCAGCACTGGCCAAGCTGCAAACGAAGGCGCTCGGCGATGTCGGCGCGGGGGTGGTGCAGCGGTATTATGCCGCGGCCAGCGCCACGCCGGCGCTGGTGTTTGGCCGGCTGATCCGGGGAGCGCAGTTTCACTTGAACAAGATCGAGCAGCCCGGCCTCGCGCGCTGGTACGAGCGGCAGATCGCGGAAATTTGCGGCCGGATCGGCAAGGCGATGCCTGCCACGTTGAGTTTGGAAGAGCAGAGCCGGTTTGCCCTGGGCTATTACCAGCAGCTGGCCGCGTTGTCGGCGGGCAAAAGTGAGAACAGCAAGGCGGGAGAAGATCATGAGTAATGCAATTGGGAACCGCTACGAATTCGTTTTCTTATTTGACTGTGAGAACGGGAATCCGAATGGCGATCCGGACGCGGCCAACGCTCCGCGCATCGATCCCCAGGACATGCATGGGCTGGTGTCGGACGTGGCGCTGAAGCGCCGAATTCGCAATTATGTGCAGCTTGCGTGCGGAAACCAGATGCCCAATGCGATCTTCGTGGAACACGCGACGGCACTGAACCGGCTGATCGCGAAGGCGCACGAGGAAACGGGAGGAATGCCGCCCTTCAAGGATGGGAAGTGGGGGGCTACAAAGAGAAAAGTGAAAGCGGCCGCAGGCTGGCTGTGTAGGAATTTCTACGACATCCGCACATTTGGAGCCGTGCTTTCCACGGGGCCCAATGCCGGCCAGGTGCGGGGACCCGTTCAGTTCTGCTTCGCTAAATCAGTCGATCCAGTCCTCCCTTTGGATGTCGCAATCACCCGGGTGGCAACCACAGACGACAAGCTAAAAGGGGCGCAGATCGGCTCGGAGGATTTTTCGAAGTGGCAGGAAAGCCAGCCCGAAGACAAGCTGCGGACGATGGGCCGGAAGAACCTGATCCCCTACGGCCTATACGTGGCGAAGGGTTTCATCAGCGCGAACCTGGCGGAAGAGACCGGCTTCAGCGACGACGATCTGCGGCTGTTTTGGCAGGCGATCCTTAACATGTACGAGCATGACCGATCTGCGAGCAAGGGTTTGATGACGGTTCATCCGGAATACGCTTTCTGCTTCAAACATGTTGGGACGGATAACGGCGATGCCGAGGCGCGCAAACGGGAAGCGAAGCTCGGATGCGCTCCGGCACACCGGTTGTTCTCGCTGATGACAGATCAGATCCTTCGCAAGGAAGGCGTGGATGCGCCTCGTTCAATTCGGGACTACGAGCTCCCATCCCTGGAGAAGATTCGCGCGAGCTGCCCTGCCGGCGTGGAGGCCCACAAAATCGCGGATCTTGTAGCGCTTCGCGCGAGCGTGGACTAGGCTCCCGTGTACGCGGAAGAGGATCTACTGCCGATCTCGGGATTGCAGCACCTGCGCTTCTGCGAGCGGAGGTGGGCGCTGGTTCATATAGAAGGCCAGTGGGAGGAGAATCGCTTCACCGCGGAGGGCCGGGTGCTGCATGAGCGTGTGCACGAAGGCGGAGCTGAAGGACGGCCGGGGGTGGTGATTGCGCGCGGGCTGCCCGTCCGGTCGCCGCGGCTGGGGTTGAGCGGAATCGCGGATGTGGTGGAGTTTCCCGAGGGAGGGCCGCCCTTTCCGATCGAGTACAAGCGAGGACAGGCGAAGCGCGAGTCCTCATTCGCCGTCCAACTTTGTGCCCAGGCGATGTGCCTGGAAGAAATGCTGAGTGTGCGGATCGGCGTGGGGGCATTGTTTCACGGCACAACACGGCGCCGGCAGGAAGTGCGCTTCGATGCGGCGCTGCGCGGGGAGACCGAAGCGCTTGCCCAGCGCATGCACGAACTGTGGGCGGCCGCTGCAACACCGCCGGCAGAGTACTCGAAAAAATGCGAAAGCTGTTCGCTTTACAACCGATGTCTGCCTCGCGCGGTTTCGAAGGAAGCCTGCAGGTATTGGGCCCGAGCGCTGCGCGAGGTCACGGAGGGCTGAGACTTGAAGCAACTGCTCAACACGCTATATGTCACCACGCAGGGAGCTTATCTTGCGCAAGACGGTGAAACCGTTGCCGTGCGTGTCGAGAAGGAGACGCGGCTGCGGGTACCGATTCATACTCTCAGCAGCATCGTGTGTTTCGGCCAGGTGTCATGCAGTCCATTTCTAATGGGAATGTGCGGGGAACGCGGCGTCGCGCTGGCGTTTCTGACGGAGCATGGGAGATTTCTGGCGCGCGTGCAGGGGCCGGTGTCGGGGAATGTCCTGCTGCGGCGGGAGCAGTATCGTTGGGCCGACCAGGGGGAGAAGTCGGCGCTGGTGGCTCGGCCGGTGGTGATGGGAAAGATCGCTAACTGCCGTACCGTGCTGATGCGGGCGCTGCGGGAAAAGACGGAGGGAGACGATGGCCAGGAACTTGAGTTTGCCGCCCGGCGCTTAGGGCGGCTGTTGGAGACGGTTTCAAAAACAGCCGGCCTGGATGAGATTCGAGGCCACGAAGGAGATGCGGCCCGCGTATACTTCGGCGTGTTCGATCAATTGATCACGGCTTCCAAGGAGGGTTTCTTCTTCCGGGAAAGAAGCCGGAGACCCCCGCTCGATAACATGAACGCGCTGCTGTCCTTCGTTTACACCTTGCTGACGCATGATGTCACGGCTGCGCTGGAATCGGTGGGGCTGGATCCGGCGGTGGGCTATCTGCATCGCGACCGCCCAGGGCGCCCAGGGCTGGGGCTGGACCTGGTGGAGGAACTGCGGCCCGTGCTGGCGGACCGGCTCGCGTTGTCGCTGGTGAACCGGCGGCAAGTACAGGCGGACGGGTTCAAGCGCGCCGAAAGCGGCGGCGTAACCATGGACGAGGCCACGCGCAAAGAGGTGTTGGTGGCGTATCAAAGGCGGAAGCAGGAGGAGATTATGCATCCGTTCCTGCAGGAGCGCGTGGCGTTTGGGCTTGTGCCTTTCGTGCAGGCCACGTTACTGGCGAGATTCATTCGAGGAGACCTGGACGGCTATCCTGCCTTCCTGTGGAAGTGAGGGCTTGCGGCAATGATGCTGGTGGTGGTGGCATACGACGTGAACACCGAATCGGAGCAGGGACGCAGGCGATTGCGGAGAGTGGCGCGCGTCTGCGAAGGATCCGGGCAGAGGGTACAGAATTCGGTATTTGAGTGCCTGGTGGACGCGGCGGGTTGGGTTCGGGTGCGGGCGCGGCTGATAGGGGAGATCAGCGAGGCGGAGGATAGTCTGAGGTTCTATTTCTTGGGAGGGGATTGGAAAAAGCGCGTCGAGCACGTGGGGGCCAAGCCGTCTTACGACCCCGAGGGGCCGCTGGTGGTGTGAGCGCGGACGTGAAGCGAACGAAGTTTTCCGGGAAGGTTCGCGAGGACTAGGATCGCATTTGGGAAGAACGCGTTGGAGCGCACTTGAGACGAAGAACCCATGGATATTCGCCTCAACTGCGACTGGGTTCGCGCCAGCGGGGGTATCGAGGGCTCGCTTTGAATGAGATAGGCTTAAGCCGTCGCGCCCCGCGCGGGGCGCGTGGATTGAAACATCGAACGCGACGAACACTATCACGAGAACGTATGTCGCGCCCCGCGCGGGGCGCGTGGATTGAAACAATTAGCGTTTTACGGGGTGAGGCGGGTACAGGGGTCGCGCCCCGCGCGGGGCGCGTGGATTGAAACACCGGGAACACGCCCACGATTACGGCTATCACGGGTCGCGCCCCGCGCGGGGCGCGTGGATTGAAACACCCTCAACACGAATTGCTTCTCAAATTGCTGTTGTCGCGCCCCGCGCGGGGCGCGTGGATTGAAACTACATCGGCGATGCGGATGGCGCAGAGTTCGGAGGTCGCGCCCCGCGCGGGGCGCGTGGATTGAAACACTCCCGCCCTTCCCAATCACCCCCGCCGTCCGCGTCGCGCCCCGCGCGGGGCGCGTGGATTGAAACCGGCAGTCCGCGGCTTCCTCTTCGATGGATTTGAGGTCGCGCCCCGCGCGAAGCTACCACGAGCCGTCGGCCCAGGACGCGCGCCGGCGCATCATCTCATTTTTCGAAGCGCACCTGAAATCGTAAACCCAACATTTACCGGACTTCTGGCCCGCGCCCAGTCGCGCAGTTAGCTTCCGAGTGGCCCGTCACTCGGGCGCTAACCCCTTCCCGACCGCGTACACTAAGTAAATCGCTCGTATGCCGCTCCAGCCAGGCGACAAACTCGGCCCATATGAGATCCACGCGCCGAAGAGGGCGGAAGTCTCTGTCTGGTGTTTTGGCCTCCCCGTTATTTAACGACGGATCGCCGACATCCTGAAACGCCGAGGTCGCCGAAGTGGTTGGAGGCTGCGTGCCGCTGCCGTTGCAGCTAGAGACTTTATCACTCATGCACCGTCAGGTACACGGTTTGGGGGACCTGGGTTGAGCCCACGCTGACGTTGATCTGGTAATCTCCGTCAGCGACTTGCGGAACCACGATGTTGAATTGGTATAGTCCAACTGCGTTCGGCGCGAGCCCTGCGTACGTGACGGTAGCCGCCGTTGTGCCGAAGCTCAGTGAGAAATTCGGAATGCTGTTCGATTGGCTGACGATCACTCCGGGCGGGATCGACGGCGTGACGGCTCCGAATCCAATGCCGTACGCCGTGATCGTGTCGCCCGGTTTCGCTGGAGCAAAGGGAACGGCCGGAATCAGACCGGCATTACCCACGTAGGTCGCTCCGTCCTGGAACAGCGCGACCAGGTATTGTTTGCTGGCCACAATCTC
Source organism: Bryobacterales bacterium (assembly GCA_963838455.1). Lineage (GTDB taxonomy): Bacteria > Acidobacteriota > Terriglobia > Bryobacterales > Bryobacteraceae > Palsa-187. The sequence goes on along the minus strand of CAWISY010000243.1, from coordinate 3,171 downwards.
CGGAGGGTTACCGGGGACATAGAAGCTGGCCGGGGCGAGCAATCCAGGTTCGATCGCGGCCCGTTGCCCCGTGAAAGAAGAACTCGTGCCCGCGCAAGTGGTCACCATGATCTTCACCGGACCCGTGTTGGAGTCCGCCGGAACCTGGGCGTTGATCTGGCCTCCGCTGATGTAATCGACGAATGCCGCATTGCCGTCGATGGTGACGGTCGAGGTATCGAGGCTGGTCGGCGCATTCGCGCCCTGAAAATCGGAGCCAGCCCACAAGCGCGTGTCGACGGCGAGATTCGATCCCTTGATCTCGATCCATGATCCTGGAGCGAAGCTGGAAAACGCTCCGAAGTCGGTGGCCGAGTTAACAGAAGTGATGGATGGTGCTGCGCTGATGGTACAGGTCACACCGCTGGCCGGAGCGGGAATCGCAGTAGCGGTGAACTGCACAGGCGGCATACCAGCGATGCTCGCCGTCACAGTGACCGCCCCCGTGCTCGCTCCCAGTGTCAAGGGAGCCGTGGCTGTTCCCGTCGAATCCGTCGCAACGCTTGTAGCTACTGTTGCCGCGCCTGAGGTTACCGCAAAGTTTACGGTCACACCGGGCACGGGCACCCCGGCGCTGCCGCTCACTAGCGCTTGCAACGGATGCGGCAGCGTCCAGCCGACCTCTCCGGTCTGGTTGTTGCCGCCCGTTATGGTGAGTCCCGAGGGAAGGTCGGGCTTAAGCAGGCGCACGGCATTTTCTATAACGTCCCCAATGTAGATTTCGCCCGCGGAATCGATCGCCAACCCTTGTGCCGAGGTGAGTTGGGCCGCGGTCGCGATGCCTCCGTCGCCAATATAATTGCCGGGGAAGCCTTCGAAGATGGTTGTTCCCGCAACGGTTGTGATGATTTGAGTCGCCGCGGAAACCTTGCGGATGGTGGATGACGCGTCGTCGGCGATGTAGAGGTTGTCAGTCGAGTCGAATGCGATGCCGTAGGGCCCGAAAGCGGCGGCGGTGGCGGGGCCACCGTCGCCGCCGTTCCCGCAGCTCCCGAATCCGGCGTAGGTCGAGATGGATCCATTGAGGGCAACCCTGCGAATCGAGCATTCTTGCTGGTCCGCGATATACAGCGCGCCTTTGGAATCGACCGCGACCCAGCCTGGACGATACATTTCCGCGTGGATCGCGAGCCCGCCATCTCCCGTATATCCGGGCATTCCGTTGCCCGCCACCGTCGAAATCATGCCGCTGGGCGTAACCATGCGCACGCGGTAGTTCGCGGTGTCCGCGATGTACAGGTTACCGGCCTGATCTAACGCTAGCCCCCCCGCGGAAAGTTGCGCCGACGTTGCGAGGCCGCCGTCGCCCGAGAATCCAAACGTCCCGAGTCCGGCGACGGTCGTGATGATCCCCTTGGATACCTTGCGAACCCGGTACTCATCGCTGATATACAGGTTCCCGGCTGAGTCGAGCGCGAGCCCGAGCGGCTGATTCAGGGACGCGCTGGTGGCGGACCCTCCATCGCCATTAGCGGCGTCCTCCGCATTAACATAGGTTTCGCCATTACCGGCGAATGTCGAAATGGTTCCATCCGGCGCAACCTTACGCACGCGGTGATTATTCGTATCCGCGATGTACAGATTGCCCGCGGCGTCCACCGCCGTGCCGCTGGAAAAAAACAACTGCGCACGGATGGCTGCGCCGCCGTCACCTGAATAAGCCTGCCCGTCGCCCGCAACGGTGTTGATGATTCCTCCGGGGGTGGAGACCTTGCGCAGACGGTTGTTTGCCGAATCGGCAATGTAGATGTTGCCTAACGAATCAACGGCCGTTTCCAAAGGATCGTACAGAGTAGCGCTGGTAGCTGCTCCTCCGTCGCCAGTGAAGCTAAAGGGTCCCCCCGGGCCTCCTCCGGCAACGGTCGTGATGAATCCGGTGCTGGCGGCGACCTCGCGGACGCGGCCGCTGGCTTCATCGGTTATGTAAAGATTCGCGGCTGCGTCGAGCGTGACTGCTACCGGTTCGCACGCCGCGCTCATAGCCGGCCCTTTGTCGCCCGAGGTTCCCGGCGCGCCGGAGCACGCCACCGTGGAGATCATGCCGCCGGTGGAGACTTTTCGGACACGGTTGTTGCCGGTATCCGCGATATACAGGTTTCCGGCGGTGTCTACGGCCACACCAACCGGACTGCTCAACTCCGCGGCGAGAGCAGGGCCCCCGTCGCCCGCCCCTCCGCGCTTCCCATTCCCAGCCACGGTAGTGATCACGCCCGTGATCGCATCGATTCGGCGAACCGTGGGGATTGTATACTGCGCGAAGTAGACGTTTCCAGCGGCATCGGCTGCGATGTTGGTAGGGGGTCGGTTGAAGTCAATCGCGGCGTCGATGGCGGGTCCTCCATCGCCTGAATTGTTGTTAATCCCATTGCCTGCGATGGTAGTAATAATTCCGGTGGGCGAGACCTTGCGGATGTACTCGTGGGGATAGGCGTCGGCGATGAAGAGATCCCCCGCGGCATCGGCGGCCAATCCCGCCGGGGCGAAGATCTGCGCATTAACCGCGGGACCACCGTCGCCGGAGTATCCCGGACGGCATGTACCTGCATAGCGCGTGACCGTACCGGTCGTATCGAGCTTGAACACGCACGCCAGGCCGCTGCTGAAGTAGACGTTCCCGGAGGAGTCCACGGTGGCGCCGTTCACTGCGCCGACCGATGCTTTGCTGCCCGCAACTGGAGTGGGAGGAGCCGCTCCCCCCGCATAGGTCGAGATCACGTACTGCTGGGCCAGAATCACTCCGGCGCTCGATAGAAACAACCCGCTCCTCACGCGAAGTTTCATTGACCCACCGTCAGGTAAACCGTCTGCGGGACCTGGATGGACCCCACGCTGACGTTGATCTGAGAGTCGCTATCCGGAACCTGCGGCACGACGATGTTGAATTGATAGAGACCCACCGCGCTCGGCGCCAAGCCCGCGTGACGATTTTCTTTGTAAGTGCCTATGCGGGTTTTCATGGCTTTTTCCTGCCAATGGCTCTATCCGGAATTGCCGCTTTGGTTTTCGTACCGGGGCATTATACACCTCAACCGGCTCCGCTTGTGCCGGCTTCTTGAAGTCTTTCCATCCCGCGCCACGCCCATGGCCCAGGAACGGACCGGCTCTGCCTACCGCCGTTACTAAAAAGGGCTC